>CAKVFO010000215.1 GCA_934746785.1 uncultured Clostridium sp.
GCTGATAATGTTATTGATGGGGTAAGGGTAATTGATAAGGTTAGTGATGCAGGAAGATTAAATAGTAGTAGAATAAATTATTTAAGAAGTAAGTATGGTAAGTTTACTAGTGAGCAAATTAATAATAGAATTAATTTGCGTGGAGCTGTTGATGCTGAAATAGATAGATTATATAAATCAGGGCTTAGTAGGAAGGAAATAGGACCTGCAGTTGCAGGAGTCTTTGATAGTAAAACATACAAATATTATTTTGCAATAAATAATATTGAGGGTGATGTACCTGGAAAACTTCACCCATTAATTAAAGAAAGAATAGACAATATGCATCAGAAATTTATAATAGTTATGAAATGTGGACATTAGGAGCTGGCTCACATGCTGAGGTATATGCGTTAAACGAAGCATTGTTAGCAAATCCTAATGCTAAATTGGAAGATTTTATGGTGTATGTAGTTAGATTGGGGAAAAAATTAAAACCAAGAGGATTACCTATGCCAAGATGCCCACACTGCGAATATATAACAGATGGATCAAGTTATTTCCCGGAGGTGTTGAAGTATGGAAAATAATATACTAACAAAAGAATATGTGTTAAACAATGGAATTGATTTTGATGATGATGATATTCTAGAACAAGAATATTTAAGTGATAGAATTTTGGATAATTCTGAAGAAGGTCAAGGAAAACCTTTTACAGGATTGACTTATGAGGTATATCCAAATGGAAATTTAATATACTATTGTTATTATAAAAATGGTTTTATGGATGGCGATTTTATTAAGTTTTATAATGATGGAAAAATAAAAAGTATGCAATGTATGCAAAGAGGTAGAACTTATGGTATTAGGAAGATATGGTACAATAGTGGTACGTTAAAGTCAGAAGGTAGATATGAATATGGTGTTTGTCTTACATTAAAAGAATGGGATGAAAAAGACAATCTAATTAATGAAAAATTAGAGCCAACTGAGGATGACTTAAAGTTGAGAAGTAGCCAAGAAATGTGGTATAAAAAAGCTACAGAAAACCAAAGAAAAAATGGAAATGATTGAATATATGAAAGTGGTTTGAATTAATAATCTGAGAAGAGGTCTGTCCTAAATTAATAGGGTAAGTCTCTTCTTTATTAAGTTAGTTCAAACTTAGTAACAGCTTTTCTAGTAAGCTAAAGCACCAGGTTTCTTAGTTAGAGCATCATTCTTAGTTAAGAAAATATTCTTAGAAATTATGGTATACATAAGAGCTGTTACTTGCTCCTTGTTTAAATCATCCTTAACTCCATCTATAGTAAAAGAGCTTTTTTCTCCATTTTCACAGATGAAAGAAAGAGTAAGAGAGGTTTCAGCTCAATTATGGGAAAATTATAGACAGGAAAGAGAGTATATTCTTAACTTATTTAAGGAGTGATAAAAGTAATGAGTAATAATGAAATAATAAAAAGAATTCAAGATGGAGTTTATTCTAAAAAAGAGCTTGAAGAATTTTTAAATATAAATAATGTATTTGTACTAAGTAATACAATGAAAGAAATTGTTAAGCTTCAATATAAAACAGACTCTATAATAGATAGATTGTTAGAAATAAGTGAATATAGAAATAGAGAGCATATTTTAATAGGAATATACACGATTGGACATTTAGCTATTGCAACATTATTAAAGTTAGGCATAAAAAAAGAAGAATTAGATTGTTACAATAAACTTGATGAATTTGAAAAAGATATTGTTTTAAAGTTGGTAGAAGGTTATGAATATGTAATATAATAAGAGGCTTGACCAATAGGTGAACCAATCCCAAAACTTAGATTTTGGGAGCACCTTAAGGCCAAGTCTCTTAATTTTATGCTAATTCAAATTTAGTAACAGCTTTTCTAGTAAGCTGAGCACCAGACTTCTTAGTTAGAGCACCATTCTTAGTTAAGAAAATATTCTTAGAAATTATGGTGTCCATAAGAGCTGTTACTTGTTCCTTGTTTAAATCTTCCTTAACACCATCAATTGTAATAGAGCTTTTTTCTGCATTTTCACAGATGAAAGTGCTATGTACCAATCATCTCAAATGAAAGTTGCTTTAACAGATTCCATAATAAAGTTTCTTAAAGATATGACTGTTGGCCTTGGAAGTGATGTTCTTGGAATGTTAAGTAATGAATACAAAGGATTATTAGAAGATCCACTAGAAACATTAAGTGAGAATGTGGATTCACTTTTAATGTTTAAAGCAATATTATTCCCAGCATCAAAAGAAGAATTTGAAATTCAAGATAGAGTCCTTTCAGGGATATGGGAAAATATTAAGGCTGATTTTAATTCTGAATTTACTAATGGAAATACATATACGAAGTCTAGATATGTTTATAATCTTGTTATAGAGATAGGAAGTTTATTCTTTGGAGCCGGTGAGCTGAAAGCAGCTTCTGGTGTGAAGAAAACTGATAATGTTGTAGATGGACTAAGAGCTATAGATAAAGTAAGTGATGTCAAAAAGTTATCTAATGGAGAGAAATGGTTTAATTACTTTAATAAAGCTTATGGAGCAGAAAATGTTGAATGGACTTCTAAAATTTTTGAAGGTAATGCTGGATTAAGAGAAAGAGTATTTGCTAATATAGAAATGAGCAGGCTTGCTAGAGAAAGTTCAAATTATAGTGACTTTGCTAAGTTTGAAAGGAAGTTTGCTACTAAGGGAATAAGTGAAGCTGATTTATTAGCTGAATTTGCTAAAAGTAATGGAGTAGAGAGTTTGCCATTAAGCTATGAAGAAATTTTAAAGTTTTGTGGTGGTAGAAAGGATTTGGCAGAAAGTTTAGTAATTGCTACAAAAGAAGCAATTGGTCGAAAAACAATTCCAGAGTTGGTGGATATATTTAAATTGCCTAATAATCCTGCTGCAGGTTCATTAAGCACATATAAGACGAGAATATGGTATAAGTGGCAAGAGTCTCTAATAGGTAGTAAGTTAGATTATAGTAAACCACTTGAAGAAGTTGCAAAAGATGCTTTTGAAATGAGAAATAAAATTAGAACGCAAGCTAGAGTATCGATGTCAGACCAAGCTTGGGCAGAATATTTAATGCAAAATGAAAAAAATATGACATTTGAACAACTTGTTAAGCGCAATATTGCTAAAGGGTTAACTGGAGATGAACTGTGGAATAAAATTATTCAGAGTTCAATGTCATCAAGAGATAGTGTAAATTCATTATTTCAATTAGATTAAAGGAGTTGAAAAAATGCAATATAAATTAGCTGAGTCAATATCAGAGAATAGTAAAATAACATATGATTTTGTGGGCTTTGATGATTGGAGAGATTTCGTTAAGATAATGAATATTGTAAAAGATAATATAAAACCTAATAAGAGTGATTATCAAGGTATAACAGATATGAATGGATATTTTGAAAAAGATGGACTATATATAGAAGTTCAATATGATGAAATGATAGGTAATTATTTAGAATTTAAAGGTGACAAAACAGATGAAAATTTAAACAAGGTAAAAGAGTGGGCAAAAATAATTTTTGATAATCTAATAATTAGTGTTGGAGGAGAAAATGCTTAATTTTATTGGTATAGGAAGTGCTTTTAATACAGAACTTGCTAATACAAGCGCTTTTGTAAAGAATAATAATAGTTTACTTCTTATTGATTGTGGAGGAACTGTTTTTCATAGGTTACAAGAATTAAATATGTTTGATGGACTTGAAAATTTATATATTATTATAACCCATACACATCCTGATCATGTTGGAAGCCTTGGAGAAGTAATATTCTATTCATATTATATTTTGAACCATATACCAACTATTTTCTTTCCTAATAAGGAAATACTTGAAGGCTTTTTAACTAGTATAGGTGTAAGTGCTGAAATGTACAAACTTAATAGCAGTGAAATAATAGATGTAAATGATACACAACTAGGAAAGTTCAGAATAGAATTTTTGCCAGTTCCTCATGTTGATACAATACCGGCGTACGGATTTATAATGAAATTAAAAGAAAAGTCCTTTTACTATAGTGGTGATGCAAATAATATAAGTGCGAATGTTGTTGATAGGATTATAAGTGGAGAAATTGATAGGGTTTATCAAGATACATGCGGGTTAGACTATGAAGGGAATAATCACTTATCATTAAAAAAACTTTGTAGCATAGTAAAGCCTAAATTTAGAAACAAGGTTTACTGTATGCATCTTGATAAGCATATAACAAATGAAGAAATAAGTGACAAAGGGTTTAATGTTGTTGAAGTCTATAAATAAGAATATAAAAATCTAACTACAGAATTTTCTTTTGGAGAAAGTGGTGTAGCATACTTTTTTAACTGTTTTTAGGATATCATATTTAATTGGTATCCTTTTTTCTTGAAAATGATAATAATCTATTTTTTCAAGGTGGCGAGAACTTCAAAGTCAAGCATTATCAGGGATATGGGAAGAAATTAAATGGAGTCGGTGAGCTGAAAGCAGCAGCTCGGGTTAAGAAAGCTGATAATGTTATTGATGGAGTAAGAGCTATAG
>CAKVFO010000216.1 GCA_934746785.1 uncultured Clostridium sp.
AAAGAATATTGAAGATATTAGGATAGAAATATCCTAGTTATTATATAAATAACTAAATAAAAATAGTTAATGAAACTTTTAGTTTCATTAACTATTTTTTACTTTGTGGATAACCGCACTTGAAAAACATTAAGTTTTTCAGTGCCCTCGCATATTGCAGGGTATCTACGGACCAGCTGGAGCAACTATCAAGTTATGAAGCACAAGTAGAATATTATACAAATTATATTAATAGCAATCCAGAGTTTGAGATGGCAGGAATATATGAGGATGAAGGAATTAGCGGAACTAATACAAAGAAGAGAGAAATTCAATAATATGATAGAAGATTGTAAATCAGGAAAAATAGATATGATAATAACTAAATCTATATCTAGATTTGCAAGAAATACATTAGATACCTTAAATTATGTAAGAACTTTAAAAGAACTGGGAATTGGGGTTGTTTTTGAAAAAGAAAATATTGATACATTAGATTCAAAAGGTGAAGTTCTTCTTACAATATTAAGCTCCTTAGCACAAGATGAATCAAGAAGCATAAGCGAAAACTCTACTTGGGAAATTAGAAGAAAATTTGAGTAGGAAAAGGTAATTGTAAATCATAATAAGTTTTTAGGATACGATAAAGATGGAAATCTTATTATAGATGAAGAGCAAGCAAAAATAGTAAGAAGAATTTATAAGGATTTTCTTGATGGAAAAGGTGCTAATAGAATAGCTAGAGAACTTGAAGAAGAAGGAGTAAAGGGGTGGAATGGAAAATCTAAATGGTATGAAAGTACAATAAGAAAAATGCTAGCCAATGAAAAATATAAGGGAGATGCATTACTTCAAAAGACTTATACAGTAGATTTTCTTACAAAGAAAAAAGCAAAGAATACAGGGTAGGTTCCGCAATACTATGTAGAAGAAAGCCATCCAGCAATAATTGATAAAGAGATGTGGGAAGCAGTACAATTAGAAACTGAAAGAAGGCAAGCTTTTTCAGAAAAACATCAGATACAAAAAGTTGAGCCTGGATTAAAAAACAGTCCAATGTCAGGAAAAATTATATGTGGAAGATGTGGTAGAGCTTTTGGAAGAAGAGTATGGAGAGGTAATGATGAAAGGTTAAAGAAGTTTGTATGGATATGTAGTCAAAGAAAGATATCTAAAGGTGTTAAAGGCTGCAGGAATAAAAATGTTTATGATATGACTTTAGTTAGTGCATTTGTAGATATATTTAATAACATGATTGAAAATAAAGATTACTTTATTAAGAAGTGGAATGAAGTAAGTAATAATGGAAATGAGCTTCAGAAATACAAAGCAAAACAGTTTATTGGAATATTAGATAAAGCAATTCAAATAGAAGAGTTTAATGAAAGTTTATTTTTCATTTTTATAGAGAAGATGACAGTATTTGAGGGAGAAAATATTATAGTAACTTTGCTTGATGGCACTGAGTTTGAAGTAGAAATTTAATAAGTATAATTAGCTAGTTAGAATGGATTTTAATAATTCATTTTAGCTAGCTTTTTTTACTTTACTTGACAAATTTAAGAATTAGAGTGATTACTACATTTATTATTAAATTAGGAGTGGGTTAGTAATGACTGAAGAACAAAAGATAAAAATTATAGAATTAAGAAACCAAGGATTAGGATATAAGAGAATAGCAAAACAATTAAATATCACAAGAGATTCAGTAAGAGGTTACTGTAGAAAAAAGGAACCGTTTAGTGAGTATATTACATCTAAAAAGAAGAAAATGAAGAAGATTAATAAAATAGAAAAAAGATTCTGGTTGAATTGTAATAAAGAAATTATACAAAGTGGTAAGGGGCCTAGAAGAAAATATTGCTGTAATAAATGTAGGTATAGTTATAAGAATAGTAATAGAAAGACTTACAATATTAGATGTGAATATTGTGGTGAAGAATTTAAAGATTATTTAGTTAAAAGAAAATATTGCAGTCATGATTGTTACATAAGAGATAGATTTTGGAAAAAAGAAGATGCTGCTGAAATTATGAAAAAGTTGATAAAAGGCCAAAAGGTGGAGAATATACCGAAATGGATTAAAGAAAATTTGAAAAACATATAACATACAAAGATAATGGTGTAAAATGGTTAATATATATAAATATTAGGGGGAGTTTAAAGTGAATTATTTTATAGTTTTTCAAAATAAAACGTATAATGAAGAGAGAGTTGGAGAGTATTTATGGGCGCCAAAGTTAACCGCTACAGGAAGAGAAATTTTTCATTGGTCAAACATGGTTAAGGTTAAAACTGGAGATATAATTTTTAGCATGTATAAAAGGAATCTAGTTTCAATAAACATAGCAAAAGAGTCAGCTATTGATGCTAATAGACCGTCAGCGTTAGATAAGGTTAATTTGTGGGAGAATGAAGGGTGGTTAATAAAGGCGAAGTATAATATTTTAGATAGTCCAGTTAGTATAGATGATAATATTTCAGATATATTGGAATTATGCCCAAGTAAATATTCTCCTTTTACAAAGGAAGGAAGAGGTAGCCAAGGATATTTATTTGAGATAGGAAAAGACTTCGGAGACTATTTATTAAAGTTAGCTACAGATAGAAATAGTATAGATATAACTGAAATAACACAAATAGATGAGAAATACATAGAAGAAATCAATAGTTTAATTCATAAGTTTAAAGATGAAACAGAAAAGAATAGAATAATAAAAGCAAGAATTGGACAAGGATTGTTTAAGGAAAAGTTATTATATAGATCGTGTCAATGTGATATTTGCGGACTAAATATAAAAAGTTTATTGATAGCAAGTCATTGTAAACCATGGAGAAAGGCAACTAATAAGGAAAGGTTAGATGTTAATAATGGATTATTACTATGCCCAACTCATGATGCACTATTTGATAAGGGGTTAATAACATTTAAGGAAAATGGAAAAATAATAATATCAAAAGAAATACAAGAATCTCAATATAAACTATTAAATATAGATGAGTATGTAAGATTAGATTTCAGAAGTGAACAATTGCCTTATATAAAATATCATAGGGAAGAAGAGTTTTTAGATAATAGAAATTATATTAAAATAGAACCTAAGGAAATTATTGATAGAGTAGATATTTTAAATAAATAAGGGAATAGTGTAGTTTTAATTATATGGTAAATTTAAAAATCAAAAATATAATATATGAAGTATGGAGTTAGAATATGGATTTATCATTGAATAACATTTTAAATTTAACATAGGAAGAAATAGACAATAGTAGAATTGAATTAAATATGACAGAAGGTTCCGGTGGGGTTTCATATATAGACAAGTGGTTGTCTTTAAATGAAGAGGAAAAGAGTAGTGGTATAACTGATTGCTCATATTGGGGATGGTATGGAAAGAAAAAGAATTTCAATATAGGACAAACAGTATTTAGTTTTATAAAAATATCCTATGATGAATGGTTGTTTATTTCAGCAGCAGAAATTGTAGATGTACCAATTGATAGTAGGGCAGAAGTGAAAATTATAGAAAAATTCACTCCTTTGTTTGGTAGACTTGTAATGAGGTATAAAAAAGGAAATACATATGCACGATATGTTTTTAGAATGGGAAAGGTTATAGAAAGTTGTACAGTTAAAGAGATTCTTCCTTGTCAATATAGTGGTGAGAAATTTGAAGGATATGATCGTGTACATATTGCATATAGAAAATTAGATGATATCTTTAATGGGAAGATAATGCCTACATATTATGAAGCTTTAAAAAAGGTAACAGGAGTATATTGTCTTACAGATAAGAACACAGGAAAGCTCTATATTGGATCAGCTACTGGTGGAGAAGGTGTTGCACAGCGTTGGGGAAATTATCTTGATTCTAAACATGGAGGCAATAAAAAATTAATTGATTTATATAAGGAAAAAGGTGCTGAATATTTCGAAGAGTATTTTACGTATACTTTAATTGAATATTTTGGATTATCTTATGACCCAGCTAAAATAATAGAACGTGAACAATATTGGAAAATGTGTTTTAATACTATTCAAAATGGATACAATGATAATTAATTTTATTTAAGAGATTGTATTAGCAAAAGTTATATAAAACTTATATTGAAGAAGATGTAAGTATCATATTGGTATAAAAAATATAAATGATGTAGGGGGAGGGCTGGTTAACTGTACGTGTAAATGTTAAAACAGCTTGTCTACACACACGCTGAGACAGTTGTTAGGCTTACAAAGGCATAAAATTCTTAGTAAACTCAAGAGAAATGCAGAGCGAGCTTAGAATTTTAGCCCGCATTTCGGAGTGTAACGGAGAAAGGTGTTCATTCTTCTATATAATTACATGACACTAGAACAATGTTAATTATTAGCTAGAAGTGCAGCATAAAAAGTTTAACTTTTTGTCTCTAAAATATGGACATAAGACCGATAATATGATTAGGAGGTTTAGTATGTTTGAATTAAAAATTGTTAATGTAATTAATAGTGAATTTGCAGTATCACCA
>CAKVFO010000217.1 GCA_934746785.1 uncultured Clostridium sp.
ATAATACTCTTTTAGTACAATTCATTAACATTTCTTCCCTACTAATTATTCCTTTCCTATATAACAATTCTATATATTTCTCCATAGTTATCATTCCATATTTACTTCCAGTCTGTATAATAGATTCTATTTGATAGGTTTTACCTTCCCTTATTAAATTCTTTATAGCTGGTATAACTCTCATAACTTCCATTGCTGCACATCGCCCTTTACCATCACTCCTTTTAATAAGTTTTTGCCATATTACACCTTTTAATACTAATGAAAGCTGTAACTTTATTTGTTCATATTTTTCCTTAGGAAAAGTATTTATTATTCTGTCAATTGTTTCACCTGCTCCAAATGTGTGAATTGTAGATAATACTAAATGACCTGTTTCAGCCGCTGTAATCGCCATATTCATTGTATTAAAATCTCTCATTTCTCCCACTAAAATAACATCTGGATCTTCTCTTAATGCCGCTCTTAATCCTTCTTCATATCCCATAGTATCTTTTCCAATTTCTCTTTGAGTTATTATTGATTTCTTATACTTATAAATATATTCAATAGGATCCTCTAAAGTTATAATATGTTTAGCTTCAGTTGTATTAATTTTTTCTATCATACTTGCAATAGTAGTACTTTTACCACTTCCTGTTGAACCACTCACCAAAATAAGGCCTCTAGTTTCTTTCATAAGTGCACTTAATGTATCATTAAAACTTATTTGCTCTAAAGGAATTATTTCGTTATTAATTACTCTTATAGAAATAGAATCTTTTCCCCTTTCTTTAAACACATTAATTCTAAACCTTCCCACATTTTTAACTTCATATCCAACGTCATATTCACCTTTTCTATAGTATTCCTTCACATTATCTTTCAAAACATCTTTTACTATCACCTGCATTTCTTCATAAGTTACCTTATAATTATTTATTCTTAATAATTCTCCATCTACTCTAAACATAAGTGCCACATCTGACTTAATATGTATATCAGAAGCTTTCATTTTTATTGCTTCTGTAAGTATATCCTCTAACATATATTTTTATCATTTCTCCCTTCTTAAAAAAATAAATTCCCCCATATATAATAGAGGAATCTTTTAACTCAAACTTTTTCACATAGAGCTTTTTCTAACTTTTTTAAAGCTTTTTTTTCGATTCTTGAAACATATGATCTTGATATTTTCAACATAGATGCTATTTCCCTTTGAGTTCTGAATCTTCCATCTTCAAGTCCATACCTCATCTTTATAATATTACATTCTCTTTCACTGAGTATTTCAAGCATCTTTGAATATAATGCTTTTATTTGAAGATTATTTTCAACCTTATCTATTACTGAATCCTTTTCGCTACTTAATACATCAATTAAACATATTTCATTTCCCTCTTTATCAACCCCAATAGGATCTTGTAAGTATACTTCACTCTTTTGTTTTTTGCTATTTCTAAAAAGCATTAATATCTCATTTTCTATACATCTAGAAGCATAAGTTGCAAGTCTAGTCCCTTTGGTAACATCAAAGGAATCAATAGCCTTTATAAGCCCCACTGTCCCTATTGATATTAATTCATCTACATCTTTATTAGGAAATGAATACTTCTTTACTATATGTGCTACAAGCCGTAAATTTCTTTCAATAAGTACACCCTTTGCCTTCTTATCTCCTTCTCTAAGCTGAATTAAATACTTCCTTTCTTCTTTCTCATTTAAAGGCATAGGAAAAGTATTGTTTCCGTTTATATATCCTGTTAAAAAAATTGAATTAGAAATAATATCGAAAACACTGCCTAATAAAAACACTTTACTCCTCCTGTCATTACTACTACTATAATATTCACAGGAGGAGTATTTATTGACAAAAAGCTTAAAAATAAAGAAATTTATTTCTATATTTTATTTTTGTTGACAGATTACTCTATTCAGTAACTATTTATTATTTAGACTTTTCACCACCTCTGCAAATATTGGAGCTGCTGTACTTCCACCTCCTAAATCTTCTCCATCCTTATCTTTTCCCAATATATTAGGAATAAAAACTGTCATAGTGTAAGTTTTTTTATTAGAAATAAAATATCCAGAAAACCAACCATGTGTAGTATTATTACTTCCAGTTGCAGAACCCGTTTTTCCTCCAATTGTTACATTCTCTACCTGTGCTTTTTTTCCCGTTCCAGATTTAACAACTTCATTCATTGCATCTTTAATCAGTTTACTTGTAGTAACACTAAACACTCTTTCTTTTTTAGTTTCTATTTTCTTTTCTACTTCATCATTACTGCCTAATACTTCATCTATAATAAATGGTTTAACATATATTCCATTATTAACAACAGCATTTGTAAAACCTAAAACTTGTATAGGACTTGTAGTCAAACATTGTCCAATAGAAATATTATTCATACCTGAATCCTCTTCTGGCTTAACACCTTCAGCTTCATTTCTGCTTTCTCCTTTCAAGTTTAATACCGATGAAAATAATCCAAGCCTCTCTGAATAATCCATAATTTTTTCATAACCAACCTTTGCTCCTATATCAGCAAATACATCATTGCACGACTTTACAAGAGCGGATTTAACAGAAAGCTTTCCATGAATTCCATCTTTACATATACGACCTTTACATAAATAAGAATCATTCATACCTGCTACCCCCTCTTCTAACGCTGCTCCTAATGTTATCAGCTTATAAACAGAACCTGGCTCATATCCCATTCCTTCAATACATAGATTTATATTAGCTTCTGTCTCATCCTTCTGTACCATAGCTTTTATTTTCCCTGTATCACTCTCCATTAAAAGCACACCAATGTTATGATAACTTGCATACTCGTCCTTATTTAATATCTCTCTTATTTTCTTTTGAATATTATCATCTATAGTTAGTTTAAGTTTATTATTATCATCAAGTAATTCTTCGTTATCCTTTGTATATACAGATCGCTCATCTAATGAAAATCTTCTTTTTACTTCTTCATTATTTTTTATATAATTGTTCAATTGCTCATCAAAGCTTTCTTCTGAAATCTTGTATTTTTCTGGCATGTTTGTAATCATACCACTTACTGACCAAGCCTCATTCTTATCAAGTTTCTTATAAATATAAGTATATATTCCTTTTATATTTTTAAGTTTCTTTATTTTATTATAAGCATCTTCAGAAATATTATAATAACTTTTTCCTTCACTTCTCATTATGTTCTCATAAGAGAAATCATCATATTCACTTTGCATAATAAAATTTAATGTCAATAAATCTTGTAATGTTTCTTCATAATTATTTAAGGAAAAAGGTTTTTTATCAATAACAAGAACATATACTCGAGTAAAATTTAAAATATTCTTTTCATTACAATCAATTAAGTTAAACTTTGTATCAGTGATTTTCTCCACCTGACATACATTCCCAGTATTTAAAACTTCTTCACTAGGAATAAGCTGTAGTTTACCAAGTCTTACTATCAAAAATATAAATATAACTATAAATGTACCAAACAAAACCTTTATTCTACTATAATATTTTTTTACAAAAATAAAAAACACCCTCTCTCTGTCTTAATTGTCGACAGAGAAAAGGCGCATTATTCATTTACTTTAAAAAATCTTTCATTTTTGTTACAAGTATATCTATAGCAACTTCATTATTACCACCCTCAGGTATAATAATATCAGCAAACTTCTTAGTTGGCTCTGTAAATTGAGTATGCATAGGTCTTACAACAGAAAGATATTGATCCACAACTGACTCTACAGTTCTTCCTCTTTCTTTAACATCTCTTAAAAGTCTTCTAATAATTCTTACATCAGCATCAGTATCTACGAATACTTTTATATCTAATAAATCTCTAATTCTTTCATCTTCAAGAATCAGAATACCCTCTACTATAATTATTTCTTTTGGTTCAACTACAACAGTCTCTTCTGATCTATTATGTATAGTAAAATTGTAGATTGGTCTTTCTATGGACTGTCCATTGGATAACATCTTTAAATGCTCTACTAAAAGATCATTATCGAAAGCTCTTGGATGATCATAATTTGTCTTCTTTCTTTCTTCCATAGTTAAATGACTTTGATCTTTGTAATATGCATCTTGCTGCATCATTGCAATATTTTCTCCACCAAAGCTTTCATAAATCTTATTTGCAATAGTACTCTTACCTGAGCCTGAACCTCCAGTAATTCCAATTAGTATAGGTTTATTCATGTATTAATCCTCCTCAATATGTTTAAAGGCTAAAGACTTTATTGCCTTTAATTAACATATCATTTTCTTTTAATGGTGTTTCTACCTTAGCAGTAAACATCATTTCAGCTCTATTAGCAACATTTGTCTTAACTTTTTTCTCTACATCATACATATCATTTAATGTAGCAGTGAAATTAGGAGTTTTAGCTCTTAAAACTTCTACAACATCTCCTTCAAACACTCTATTCT
>CAKVFO010000218.1 GCA_934746785.1 uncultured Clostridium sp.
TTGCGTACCTCATTTCTCTAATTGAATTATATCATTTAATTAGAACAAGGTGTTACAACTTTAATATATCACATCACAGCCAAAGCTAATAAGTTAATTATAGAAAGGTATTTAGTGTATCTTTTTGATAAGCTAATAAATATAGATATTACCGATAGCGAAAGCTTAGAGAATCTGATGCCTTGGTCTAATCAGATACCGGATAATCTAAAAATTAAAAAATAGAAAACTTATAAAATCCCTATAAAGAATTTTGAGATAACAGTATCGTTTCTCAAGAATTTTTATAGGGATATTTTATTCTTAGATGGGTATAAAGTTTTATTAATAAATTCTCTAATCAATAAAAAAAGTAGAACTTTTTGATTTTTAATTTTATTACAAATATAATTGTGCTAAATAAATCATAACATAAACTCAACAAGTAGTGCTAAGTGTTAAAAATTAATCAAAAAAGTACATTTTACAATACAAAAAGGTAAAATTATGATAAAATACTATTATATATTGTATATAATGGAGGAATAGAATGTATTGTAAAAATTGTGGAAAAGAAATTGATGATATGGCAGCAGTATGTGTAAATTGTGGTGTTGCAACAGGTAGTACAGTAAACTCACCTGATAATGGTGGTTTCGGCTGGGGATTATTAGGATGTTGTATTCCTGTTGTTGGTTTAGTCCTATTTTTAGTTTGGAAGGATACAAAACCAAAAACTTCTAAGGCGGCAGGTATTGGAGCTCTAGTTTCAGTTGGAACTCTAGTATTATTTTATGTATTAATGTTTCTTATTGGTATATTAGGATCTATTTAATGAATAAATTAGATAAGTGGCTTCCTATAATTTTTGGTTGTCATACTAGAAATGATAGATCTTTTTATTTTAATGGAAGAAAGTTTCCTATTTGTGCTAGGTGTACAGGGGAATTAATAGGAATAATATTTTCTATTTTTACTTTTAAATTTTATAATCCTAATTTATTAATTAATGTTTTAATTATGATTCCTATGTTATTGGATGGTTTTTTGCAATTATTAACAAGATATAAAAGTAATAATATAAAGAGACTAATAACGGGTATTTTGTTTGGATACTCATTATGTAATATATTTATAAAATCTATAAATGTTGTTTGGAGATTAGGATATAATTATGGAAAATACATAAATGGTTAAATTAAAGTATTAAATATTATAGTATTATTTGAGAAAATACGAACTCTTACTTGTATTAAATATATAGGTAAGAGTTCTTTTCTATAAATAAAAAAGGGGGGTATAATGCAGATTAATAGGTTGTTTCAAATAATATATATTTTACTAGAAAATAAGTTAGTTACAGCAGGAGAGTTAGCAGAACGTTTAAATGTTTCAGTAAGAACTATATACAGAGATATTGAAAATTTATCTTCTGCTGGAATTCCTGTTTATATGAGCAAAGGGAAAGGGGGAGGAATATCTATTCTGCCTGACTTTATTTTAAATAAGGCTCTTTTGACTCAGGAAGAAAAGCAGGATATTTTATCTTCAATAAGGGCAGTAGGTGCTGTTAGTTTAAATAAGGATGAAACTTTTAAAACTTTAAATAAGTTAAATAATATTTTAGGAGATAATAATTCTGACTGGATTGAAGTAGACTTTTCAAACTGGAGTAATGGTGACAAGGAAAAGTATGTTTTTGAAAGTATTAAATCTTCAATTTTAAATAAGAATATGGTAACCTTTGATTATTCTAGCGGCAAGAGGGAATGTATAAGGAGAACTGTATGCCCATTAAAGTTGTATTTTAAAGGTCAGAGTTGGTATGTATATGGTTTTTGTAAGCTTAGAGATGATTATAGATTTTTTAAACTTTCCAGAATTAAAAATATAGTAATAAGTGATGAAAAGTTTGAAATTAGATGCCCAGATAAAATTTTTAATAAGAAAAATGTGTTTGAATTAGTAAATGTAAAAATGAAGATTTCTAAGGAAATGGCCTATAGAGTTTATGATGAGTTTGAAGATATAGAAGAATTAAAGGATGGAGATTTTATAGTGAGTATGAACTTTCCAATGGGAGAATGGTTATATAGTTATATTTATACCTTTGGTGAATATGCAGAGGTTTTGGAACCTTTAAAGTTAAGGTTATTCCAGCAGGGAAGTATGCTAAGTTTTCTATAACTGGACATGTACAAAGAGCTGTATCAAAAGCTTGGGAAGAAATTTGGAGTATGAATTTAGATAGGAGTTATGTAGCAGATTTTGAGGAGTATTTAAATTCTGATTTTGAGAATGCTAAGATAGATATTTACGTATCTCTAAAGTAAATTCAACCACCAACTCTTGGATTCTTTTAGTTGATAATTATATTTTGAGTTAAAATTAAAACTTAAAGATGAGAGTTAGAAAAACCACGAAAATATAGTAGATTTTCGTGGTTTAATTTTTTGCTTAATAGAAAGTTATATCTAAAAAGTAAACTACTAATTTACATTATAAGTGAAATAAGCAAATGTTCATTGGTAGAGTTTTGACTATTTATCATATAGGATTATAGTATAAATTAAAGGGAGGAATTTTATGAGTTTAGGGAAGAATATTAAGTATTTACGTAATCAAAGAAAGATTACACAAGAAGAATTTGCAGAGTATATGATGGTATCTCGTCAAACAATTTCAAAGTGAGAGTCAGAAGATGTAGTTCCAGAGTTAAATAAGTTAATTGAAATGTGTGATTATTTTTCATGTAAACTAGATGCTTTAGTGAGAGAAGATTTAAGTTTAGTTGATGAAATATATTCAGAAGTAAAAATAAAGAAGGTTAAAGCTTTTAAAATGGCACAATATGTGATGATTACCCCTAATCCAGAAGATGATGTGAATGCTTATTTAGAAGAATGGGAACAAAAGTCAGGCTTATTAAGCTTTGACAAAAATGCAAAAAGAATAGGATGGGATTTTCCTTATGTATCATCAGAACAAAAGAATAGATTTAAGCTTCGTGGTTATGCAGCAGCATATATATTGCCAGAAGGTTTTGAACCAACATGCAATGGAGTAGAAATTGTAGATCAAGATGAAGCTAATTATGCAATGATTACTATACAAGAGCCATTTGAATCAGAGTTTGAGCGTATTCCTAATGCATATAAGATAATAATAGATTATTTAAAGACAAATGGATTTAAAGAAAAAACTGAAGAAAATATATTATCTTGTTTTGAGTATGTATATGAAAAGGGTGGAATAACGTATATGGATGTGTTTATTCATATAGTTTTATAGTATTTGTTAATAATTCTTTTGGTCACCTCCAAATAATTAAAATGAAGATAATTTTAACAAATGATTAACCATGTGGTCTATGGGGTATACAATATATATTATTGATAGACCACTTGGTCAAATTGGAGGATAAATATGAATGATATGGATTTTGAAAATATAGGTGTTAAAGAAAGAATTCTTAATGTTGCAATTGAAGAGTTTGCACAAAATGGATATAGGGGGGCATCTACTAATGTGATTTGCAAAAAGGCTGATATATCAAAGGGGCTGCTTTATCATTACTATAATTCAAAGGAAAAAATGTACATAACAGTAGTTAGGCATGTAATAGATAATAGCATAGAAAAAGCTAAAGAATTAAGTAGTGAATATCAAAACTACAATAATGACCTTATATATAATGTTATAAAAAATATAGATAAAGATACGGCTATTGAAGAATTTAGAAAAGATCACAAAATTAAAGCTCCCATCTATACTTGGATGATTGATAACAGGTATGATAATAGGTCCACATGCATTGAATTGGATGAATAGCAGCATTATGGATGCACAATGGTATCATATCTTGACTAATGTAGGAGAAATATTAGTAGGAATGTTAATAGGCACTGAACTAATAATAGAAGAATTAAAGAAGTCAGGAAAGCAAATAGTTACTATCTGGTATATCATTCTCAGCTATTATTGCAAATACAGTTAGCAAAGAGAGATTACAAGAAATAATGGGAGTTATTAATCCTATAATAGGTATAGGATTGATGGTTATGGTAGTAGACTTAGGATCACCCTTAGATTATAATTTAATATTTGGTGCTGGAATTTTCACAGCTATATATATAATAGCCCGTGGTATAGGGAAGATTTTTGGAGCTTATGCAGGTGGTAAGTTATCAAAGGCTGATAAGAATGTATGTAAATACTTAGGGTTATCTCTTTTACCTCATTCAGGAGTATCACTAATATTTACTGGTATAGCTGTATTTTTAGCAAAACAAGCATTTAAGATGGCAGGCGAAATTAAGGTATAAATAAAAGTGGCTACTTTTTATGAAGTAGCCGCTTTTTTAATGTATAGGAATTCAAAAAAAATTTTAAAATTGAAAGCTAGATATAATCTAGCTTTCAGCCTCATTGTGTG
>CAKVFO010000219.1 GCA_934746785.1 uncultured Clostridium sp.
TGAAAATAGTAAACAAGCTTTAGAAGAAGGACTTAACTTTTTAATAAATAATGCTGGTGATGAATATTTTCAAGCAAGGAGAATTAGGACATGGAAGAAAATTATGAATATCTAGAATCAAAAAGTATAGAAGAGTTATTAGAAATAATTCATAACTTTAATGATATGAACGAAACAGCTAAAGCATTAGACTTATTGTCTGATGAAAATAGTAAACAAGCTTTAGAAGAAGGACTTAACTTTTTAATAAATAATGCTGGTGATGAATATTTTCAAGCAATGATAATTGATACTCTTGATTATATAGATATTAATAAAGTAATAAATTGTTTAAAAAATAGAAAAGATAGTATTCAGCCATATTTATTAGGTGAAATTATGCATGAGATGACAGTTTATGCTTTGGATATATCTATAGATGATTATTTAGATTTTATCATGAAAGAATATAATTCTTTAGATAATAGAGCTAAGGAAAGAATTCATGAAAAATATACTGAATTCGTATCTAAATTTAATATCATATAGTATTAGAAAAAGAGAGCATATTTGGAAAAGTTATTAAATTTAACTATGATATTAGAGAAATTAAGGAAATAAGTAATCAAGTTATTGTTTTATTATCTATACCATTTAATGTGACTGAGATAGAAAACATGTATATTAAGGAAGATGAATTAACAGTATCAGATTTCTATGGAAGAAGATATTTTATAGATATTACAAATGGTTCTATTTATTGAAGAGAGATATAAAAATAAATTATGGTGTTCTTGAATCCATAGTTAATGACCTAAGTAAGTATCAGACAGCTCTTGAAGACATGGATAACACCTTAAAAAATATAAATACTAAGTTAGAAAATGAAAATGACGGGGAAGCAGTTAATGCTTTAAAGTCTAAATATACAGATATTAAAGGTCAGTTTGATAGCTGCCATGATGAAGTTAGTAATCTTTATGATATATTTAATAATTATATTAATGATATGACTGACATTATAAAGCCTAAAAATGAAAGTCAAATGATGAGAGTCAGCAGAAATGATATATGGTGGAACATGCAGACTATAAATAACTGCTGCACTAATGTTTTAATGACAAGTGAAAATGCAGGAGTATTTATGTCATGGCCAAGCCCCTTTGCAGATGATGAGGAAAAGGCTGCTGAAAGAAGAAATGGAAATAAATTAGATAGGATTTATGAAGAGATAATTACATATGGAAATAAGTTAAGAGATGATTATGATGACATGAGTAGTCTTTATGATAAAAAGATTATTCCCTATGAAAATATGGATGATACATATAAATCAAAAGCAAGTTCTTTATATAGTAAGTATACTAACTTTTTGGAAGGATTAGAAACTATTTTAACTGACATAGGTGTTGGTGTTGTAGACATATTAAAGGGTGTTGGTTCATCACTTCTAGGTTTAGTTAAAGGAGTTTGGGATTTAGCTAAAGGAGCAGTTACATATTTAGGTGCTGGAATTGGTTTTGCATGGGATGCTATATCTGGTGATGCACCCGATTGTTTAAAAGATTGTGAAGCTAAAGCAAAAGAGTATAATAAAACTATATCAGCTGTAATACATGATCCATTTTTAATTGTAGAAGGATTATTTCAAAATATTAATGATACTTACGAAGAGAAGGGAATATGCTATGTTACAGGTTATGCTGTAGGAGAAGTAGCACAGTTAGTTTTACTTAAGAAAGCTGGAAATAAGGTAAAGGGTGTTAAAGGTGCTGATGATGCTGGAGATGGTGTTAAGGCTGCAAAGGCAGCAGAATCTGGAGCTGATGCAGCTAAAACTGTTGATAAGGTTGATGATGTTGCAGATGGAGTAAAAGCTGTAGACAATGCAGCTGACATGGAAAAACTATTAAAAACTACTGAAGAGTTATTAAAAGAAAGTACATGTACAAAAGATGATTTCATTAAGTACCTTCAAAGCTGTGATGATTACTTTAAAACTAATTATGCTGATGAATTTGCAAGGACTGGTAAATGGCCTGATGAAGTTCAAATTCCAAAGAGCTCAGATGTATTAAATGCAAAAGGGGGAATAGATTGGGAACAAGTACCTAACAGTGGATATGTATTAGATGATGCAGGTAATGCTATTAAAGAAGTTTATGTACCAAAGAAAGGTGAGATTATAGATAGATTTGGCCCATCAGATGGTACATTTACATCACCAGTTATAGATGGTAAGAGTTATCCATATGATATGAGATCTCTTCCTTATGTAGAGGATGTATCTAAGTATCATCAATATAAGTTTACTGATGATTTAAGTAATTTGAAAAAGTACATTGAAAATTGCAAAGATCCTGAACTAATTGAAGATATTAATAGTTTTATGAAATATAAAAATATTAAGTCTTATGATGACTTGATATGCTATAAGGGAGAAATTGCAGCAGGTTTTGGATCAACGGGTGGAGGAATTCAATATCAGTTACCATTGCCTGTTGATGTTTTGGAAGACTTAGGTATGATAAAAAAAATAAAGTAAAGATTAAGGAGTTACATAATGCTTAAAGAAGAAGCTCAAAAATTAATTGAAGAAGAAGAATTAAATAAATATAGAAAATTTTCTTTTACAGGAGAAGATTTAGCCGAAAATATGACAGCTATAAGAAAGACAAATGAAGGATTCCAATGTATAGAAGTTAATGAACGTGGTGGAATAGAAATTGTTGAATGTTTTGATAATGAAGAAGATGCGATTGATAAATTAATTGAAGGTTTAAGAGTTCATAAAAGATTTGCTTTAAGAAGACTTAGAAGAAGAGGATAGTATGACAAAAAATGAAGTGATAAATACTATAAAAAATGTTAATGCTTTAAAGTCTAAATATACAGATATTAAAGGTCAGGTTGATAGCTGCCATGGTGCAGTTATCAACCTGACCTTAATGATATATTTAATAATTATATTAATGATATGACTGACATTATAAAGCCTAAAAATGAAAGTCAGATAATGAGAGTAAGTAGAAATGATATATGGTGGAATATGACCACAATAAGCAGCAGCTGTACTAATGTTTTAATGACAAGACAAAATGCAGCAGTATTTAAATCTTGGCCAAGCCCCTTTGCAGATGATGATGAAAAGGCGGCTGAAAGAAGAAATGGAAATAAATTGGATAATCTATAATACATGATCCATTTTTAATTGTAGAAGGGCTATCTCAAAATATTAACGATGCTTATGAAGAAAAGGGAATATGTTATGTTACTGGATATGCAGTAGGAGAAGTTGCTCAGTTAATTATACTAAAGAAAGCTGGAGATAAATTAAGTAAAGCACATTCTGCTAAGAAGGTTGCTAAGGATATAAGTAAGGGAAGAAAGATAAATAAAGCTAAAGAGGGTGATATAATTTCAAATGTTAAAAAATTAGAGAAAGTTTACCATCTCGTTATAAGAAATCAGGTAATTTAGCTACGGCCCAGGTAGAAGTAGAAGGTATAACTCAGAAGGAATTTTTTGCTCATAGTGGTATAGACGAAGTTACTGAAAAGCTTGCTGGAAAGGTAGATGGGATTTCAGTAAAACCCAAAAAGCCTAAATTTAAGGCTACTAAAGCGGCAAATAAAAATGGTGAGATATATGTACATGATGCTTGTACAGAATATAAAATAATTAATGATTAGCTGATAGATTAAAAAATAATCCTAATGCTAGTGGTACAATAAAATTATTCACAGAATTAGAGCCGTGTACAAGCTGTCAAAATATTATAACTAAATTTCAATTAAAGTTTAAGAATATCAAAATTGAAGTAATACATAATGAAAATATAAGAATAATACCTAAGAATGGATATTGATAGGGGTAAAAATATGGATATAAATGAATTAAATGAATTAATTGATGATATAAATGAGGCTTATAATGAATTTGTAGAACAAAATAGAGGAGAAAGATATGCAATAGCAAGATTATTTGATGAATTTGACACAATGGGTAGCGAAGATATAGATGATATTATAACAAATATGGCAATTGGTGAATTAATAATTAAACAGGATAGTGTTTTTATAGGAAACTTGCAATGTATAAAAAAATCTTTAATGAATTTTGATAATCTTAAAAATGAATTAAAAACTGAAATTACAGAAAAAGAATTAAATAATATAGAAAGTAGAATAAAAAAAGTATTAGAAATGTTAGATACTATGAAAGTGACTACTGATCCAAATTGCTAGTATAAATATTTGATGATTTTATTGCTAGATTAAGAGCCGATAAAATATTAAGGAGTTACACTATGCTTAAAAAAATAATTCATAACTTTAATGATATGAACGAAACAGCTAAAGCATTAGACTTATTGTCTGATGAAAATAGTAAACAA
>CAKVFO010000220.1 GCA_934746785.1 uncultured Clostridium sp.
TTCTTGATGATGAAACAATAGCATTAAAAACAGGATTAAGTATAGAAGAAGTAAAGGTATTAAGAAAATAACAAACTGAGATAGGCAAGAGCCTATCTTATTTTTTGATGAAATATACTGGTCATTCTTTATTAAGAGTTTGTTTTCCAACCCTTTTTGAAACAGGGACAAGCTCAAAGGGAGTTGTATCAATGCATAGAAGTATTTTTACCAGTAATTTTTAGTCTTTAGGAATTCGGTTGGAAAAAATCTTAAGAAATGACTGTATATCTTGGGTGGGAAGGAGTATAATAATTAAGGAATGGCTTAAGAGCTGGGTTCAACATTAACTTTTAAGCAAGGAAAGTGAATATGAAGAATTTGTAGGGAATATATGTGAAGTGGAAATAGATTATAAAAAAACTAAAATATCTGATATTTTTGATATGAATACACCCTGTGAAATTAATACAAATGAACTGAGAAACTTAATTGATATGTGGCTTAAGAAGTTAGAGGAATTTAATAAGACTGGGGGAGTCTAAAACAAAAGGAGCTAGTCCTAAAATAGGATAAGCTCGAAGGTAACTTTACTAGGTGATTTTAAGTCGTAATTACAGCTTAAAATCACCTTTTTATTTCATCAGTAACTTCTGTAATTTGCTTTCATATTCTTCTATATATTTTCTGATAGTATTCCTGGCTATTCCAGTTAACCTATGTATCTCTCTTTGAGACATATTATCTTTTATGTAATAAAGAATTATTTTTTGTTTATCCTTCAATGTTATCACTGTTCACACAACCTTTATGTACTTATTATTTGAATATTAGTATGTGTATAAAGCCAATGGAAAATTCTCGGTTTAAGAATTTTTAGTTATTTATTTTGGTATAGTTTAGTATGTGTTAAACATCTAATTTTAGAGAAGGTTTAAATTAATCCAGTATATCAAAGAAATTATGACTGGAAGAAAGAGCAGTGAGGAATGCAAGATTAAATTAAAGCCTATTAAAGAAGATAGAGAAGCCTATGAAAAGTTATTTAATAGAGATGAGCTGATAGAAGAATCAAATATAACAGCTAACTATAGATATTTTTATGAAAAAATTATTGATGGAGAAATAACTATTGATGAGCTATATTCAGCAGTAGAAAGATTAATGATTGTTGAAATTGAATTAAAAAATGGTGAAGATGATCTTCAGCTTATTTTTGAAAGTTTAAATTCAACTGGACTTGATTTAACAGACGCAGATAAAGTAAGAAACTTTATTTTAATGAATCAGCCATCTCAAAGACATGAAGAGCTTTATAATAATTATTGGCATAAGGTAGAGAAAAATACTGATTATGAAGTTACAAAATTTATTAGAGATTATCTTACTATGAATGAAAACAAGATTTCCTAATGAAGAGGAGTTTAAGGTGAAGTTCTTAGAATGTGATGTGTACAGCTGGAAGAGTAAGAACAAGGTGTTTTTATTAGAGCAGTTAGAAAACTATGATAATAATGAAACTGTAGATATTGAAAACTTAATTAATGATAATAAGTTAAGTATTGAACATATCATGCCACAAACTTTAACACCATCATGGAAGAATGCTTTAGGTGATAATTTTAATGAGATTCATACTAAGTATTTAGGTACTATAGGAAATTTGACTTTAACTGGCTACAATTCAAAGATGAGTAATAGATCCTTTGTTGAAAAGAGAGATATGGAAAAAGGATTTAAGGAAAGCAGATTAAGATTAAATAAGTATTTAAGTGAAATTGATGAGTGGAATGAAGATACTATTAAGGTTAGAGCAGAAAAGTTGTTTTCAGTAGCAGCTAAGATTTGGAGCTATCCAGTAGTTGATTATTCCTTTGAGGATGAGAATAGCAATACTTTTAGTTTAGAGGATAATGATGATTTTACTAATACTAGTGTTGAAAGGTTTAGTTTCTTAGGGGAAAGTATGAAGGTAACAAGCTGGACTGAATTATATGAAAATGTATGCAGGTCATTGTATGAGTTAGATCCTCTTCCTTTGGTTAGATTAACTAAGAAAAGGTTAAATGATGAATGTATGAATAAGAGGTTTGCTAATAAAGAGGAAGGTTTAAGAACTGCTTTTAAGGTGGGGGAAGATGTTTACTTAGAGAAGAATCTAAGTACGGAGGCTAAATTGCATACTTTGAGGGTTATTTTTAGTGAGTATGGAATTGAGTTTAGGGATTTAAGTTTTAATATAAAGTAAAGTATAAGAATTATGGAAAATAGGATATCAAAGGGTATCCTATTTTTGTGTATATTAATTGTGAAATTTATGTATTTAATTATAAGGAGCTTATAGAGTTTATAAGGAGAAGTGGGTTGCGTTTGGATTACATTTATGGATAAAAGTTGTATTATATTATATAATAAGGATGTAAATGTTGAGATTAAGTGATTCGAATAAACATGGTAATATTGATGGAGGTCATACTCTTAGAGCTATATTAAAGGCTGAAAATGATCAGACTTTATCAGATGATAGATATGTATTTTTTGAGATATTTACAGGTATAGAGTCACCGGTTGAATTAGCAGCAGCAAGAAATACATCAGTACAAGTGGATTTGAAATCTATAGCTGAATTAGAAAGAAGTTTTGATGTAATAAAGAAAGCATTTGCTTCAGTTAGATTTAAGGATAGAATAGCATATAAAATGAATGAACATTATAATTTGTCAGGAATAAGACCTATAGATGTTAGAGAAGTTATAGCAATTATTGTTATGTTTAGTCAAACTCTTTATCCATATAAAACTACTAATGGTACTTTATCTGAATCACAGCCAGTACAATGTTATACTGGAAAAGAAGCGACATTAAAAAAGTTTCTTAAATTAAATAAAAGTGAAAAAGAAAGAAAAAGGGAGGAAATGATTGAAGCAATGATGCCTATCATTCCTAAAATTTTTGAGTTATGGGATAAGGTAGAACGTGAATTTCCTATAGTTGCTAATAAATCAGGAAAAAGATATGGAACTAGAAAGTATGCTAGATATAGTGATGGAAAAGTAGTAGACAAAGCTCTTTTTTCTGAGGAAGATTTACAGTATTGTGTACCAAAAGGATTATTGTATCCAGTAGTTGGCTCGTTTAGAGCATTGATAAAAATAGACGAATCTGGTAATTATGGATGGATAAAGGATCCTATTAAGGTATGGGATAAAATAGGTGGTAAGTTAACTACAATAATATTAGATGAAAAGTCTGATAATCCTGATGTATTAGCTAAGAACACAAATTTATGGAGTAATTTATTTGAAGAAGTATATATATATGGATTTATGTCTTAATTTATTATAAAAGTATTTGGAAGTTTTTTATGTCTATATGTAAAGTATGCGGTAAAGAGTTAAATAAGGCTCAGATTGAGAATTATCAAGGAAGAGAATATAAGTCTTGTCCAAAGTGTTCTAAAGAAAATGGTGAAGAACATGTATATTATAGATATATAGAAGATTTTGGGACAACAGAACTTAGAGTAACAAGAAATAATCCTATGGGAGTTCAAAGCTGGTGTACAAGCTGCAGGGGGAAAGGAACTAGCTCAATGGAAGGTATTTCATGTGGTGAGATAAATGGATAATAGTATATGGATGAGTTTATAGGTTAGTTATAAAGATATATATTTAAGAAGGTTTACCCAATAGTAAGTTTTACTATTGGGTAAAAAAATAGATAAATGATGTATTTGTACATTATTATAAGATTAGTAAGAACTTCTACAAACAGAGGATTGACTTTGATCTCGTAAATAAGGTGTATATCTTCCGCTGTGATCAAATTCTGTGATAGGTTTTACTTCACCACAAGAAGGGCACATTTTTAGTAAGTTTCCGTTATTAAATCCAACTAAATTTGTAACCCTGATCATATCATTGTTATGAATAAAATATCCACTAACTGGGCTGTTTAATATTATAAAGTTACCATTGCTTAAATGCATTTGTGTAAGTTTATTAGTTGTGATTTCTGTGTTATCTTCATAGCGTAAAGTAACATTAATATGGTTTTCACTTAATCTTCAATCAATTCCTCGACCTCTTTTGGTAAAGTAGAAAGGTAAATTAATATTCATAAAATCAACTCCTTAGGAATTTAAAATAATATAAGTATTATAGCGCATATTCCTTAAAAATGTTAAAAAAGTTAAAACGTAAGAGAAATAATATAAAAATAAATAGATGATTAAAAGTTAATTTGTTGGATATAATTATTGATATAATCTATAAAGGCTGTGATTCAAATGATGAATAAAGAAACAACTACAATCTGGAGTTTTGAAGACCGAGGTAATTGGTCAACTCATAAAGG
>CAKVFO010000221.1 GCA_934746785.1 uncultured Clostridium sp.
GTACAGGAGGCTTATGTAATAGGTGAATATCTTTACATAAAATTTATAAAAAACGATATAGCATTTGTACATTCAAGAGCTTTTAGAGATGCTGACTGCACAAAAGCGTTTGTTACTCAGCTTGAAAATAAAGCAAACATAAAGGTTTATAGAAAAAATAACGTTCCTTTAAAAACAAATAATTAAAAAAGACACATTTTCATGTGTCTTTTTTAATTATTTTGAAAGCTTAAATTTTGAAATACTTTCTTCTAATGATTTTGCCATTGATTTTAATTCATTAAGATTTTCAACAAAGTTTTGAGCAGATGCTGCAGCTTCTTCTGATGATGCTGTAACTTCTTCCGTTCCTGCTGCTGTTTCTTCTAATATAGCTGAAAGATTTTCAACTTCTGAAACAACCTTGTCTTTCATAGAATTTATATCACCTAACGCTTCATTGATATTCAATATTCTAGTAGTTAAATTATCTACTGAAGAAATGATCTCATTAAATACAACCTTTGTATTATTAACTGCACTATCTTGAGCTTCAACAATAGTCACTGTATTTTCAACACTGTCAACTACTGCTTGAGCTTTATCATCTACATCTTTAACAATATCATCAATTTGCTTAGCTGAAACTGAAGTTTCTTCTGCAAGCTTTCTGATTTCTTCTGCAACAACTGCAAATCCCTTTCCTGCTTCCCCTGCTCTTGCAGCTTCAATAGCTGCATTTAATGCTAAAAGATTAGTTTGTTCAGTAAAACCTTTTATAGTTTCATTAATTATCTTAATGTTTGCTATACTTTCTGATACTTCTGAAACAACATCTTTAACCTTAGAAGTACTTTCTTTAGTTTCTTCTGATTTAGAAATAACCGTAGCAACCATATCAAGACCGTTAACACTTAACTTACTTGTTTTTCCTGCAACAGTACTTACTTCATCAGAACCCTCCTTAACTTTATTCATAGCTATTGATAAGTCTTCCATATGCTCTGAAATATTTTCAAGTTTTTCAGCTGATTCTGTACTTCCTTGAGCCATTTCAACAATTGTTCTACTTACCTCATCTATAGAATTTGCAATGTCCTCACTCATCTCAAATGACTTATCTGTATTAACATTTAACTTTTTAGATTCTTCATTTACATTTGATATTAATTCACAAATGCTATCCTTCATCTTGTTAAAATTTTCACCTATTTCAGCAAATTCTTTTGTTCTAGAATCTATACTTAAGTCAAAATCAAATTCACCATTAGCTGTTTTATTAAAAGCCATATTAAGTTTATTAATAGATTTACCAATTTGCTTTACAATAAATATAACTATAGATATTGTTGCACTTAAGGATATTATCAAAGTAACTAATAGTATTTTAATTTGTGCCATAGTATTAGCCCTTACTTCTGATGCAGGAATTTTAGCAATAAGCTTCCAGCCACTAAATTCAGAAGTTTCATATATTCCTTTATAAGTTATATCATCATAACTATAATTAAGTTTTCCACCTTCATTAGTTGAAAGTTCTTCCCAAATTGAATATTCAGTTGCTTCAACTGTCCCAATTTTAGATGTATCAGAATCAAATACAAATATTCCTGTACTTGGTTCTATAATAGATACTGATCCTTTTTCACCAAAAGATATATCTGATAGTGCTTCTGAAAATACTGATAAATCAATATCTATACATAAAACTCCTAATAAAACCCCATCTTTCTTTACTGCTCCATAGATAGTATCGCAAATCATTCCAGTTAAATCATCTGCATATGGTGTTTCCATTGTATATATATCTGGATTTTCCATTGTTCTTTTATACCAAGGTGTATTTCTTGCATCAAAGTCACCAATATCATCATCAAATATTTGTATAAAACTTCCTGTTTCTTCATCTACAAAATAAATATTTAATATACTTGGATCAGTTTCTGCTACTAATCTTAATTCTTTTTTTAATTCAACTAAATCGTTAAAATTAGCCTTTTCAACAAAAGCTTTATGGATATTTAAATATGAATCCATCTTACTATCTACTACTGTTTTTGTTGAAAATAAAGCTTGTCTAACCTTATTGTCAAAGTTTGTACTTTCATTTTTAAAAGCTGATTTAACTGACATCCCACTCATAACAAGTAACGGTATATTTCCCAATATCAATCCAGCTATTAATAATAAATTAACAAATTTAATTCTTCTCTTCATTTGTTTTTACCCTCCAATAACTATCTCCTTTTAATTTATCAGCTTACATTATATAATATTTTTTTCACAAACAATATTAAATAATACAAATATATAAAATCATTTTTATTTGGTATATTTTATTAACTTTTTTACAATAACAATAAGTTTTTTTATCTTTTTACAAATTTTTTCACAAACCATAAAGTTTTCTAATATTTTTACGCTCTAATTTTAAACTTTATTTTAAAAAACAGTTTACATATTATAAATCCAGTTATAATCAGTGCTCTCTCTCAAAAAAAGTTTTTAATTTTCTATACGTTAATTTTCTATACGTTAAAAAAGCCAGTCACAATAAGTGCTGGCTCACAAACCTCAAAAAAGGTTATAAACTTATATTTTTAAATTGTAAATTTAGAAACACTTTCAGTAAGCTTTTCTGCTGTCTTCTTCATATCCTTAAAGTTTTCAACAAAATCTTGTGCAGCATTTGCTACTTGTTCTGAGGAAGCAGTAACTTCTTCTGTTCCTGCTGCTGTTTCTTCTAATATAGCTGAAAGATTCTCTACCTGTTCTAAAATATCACTTTTCATTTCATTTATTTTTAACACACCATCATTGATATTGTATACTCTTTCAGTTAAAGCTTCAATAGATGAAATAATTTCACTAAATACCCTCTTAGTTTCATCTATCGCTTTATTTTGAGACTTTACTGTTCCAACTGTATCTTCAACCTTATCAGCTGCAGTCTTTGATTTTTCATCTACTTCTTTAACAATATTATCTATTTGCTCAGAAGATACAGCAGTGTCCTCTGCTAGTTTTCTAATTTCTTCTGCAACTACTGCAAAGCCCTTACCTGCTTCACCTGCTCTTGCAGCTTCAATTGCAGCATTTAATGCTAAAAGATTTGTTTGATCTGTAAACTCTTTAATAGTTTCATTTATCATCTTAATTTTTGCAATACTATCTGATACCTCTTCAACAACATTCTTAACTTCTGAAGTACTATTCATAGTTTCATGAGCTTTATCCATAACAGTTGAAACCATGCTTAATCCTTTACCACTTAAGTTATTTGTTTCAATGGCCATAGTATTAACTTCACCTGATTTTGATTTCATGTTATCTAAAGAATTAGATAATTCATTCATATGTCCTGCTATATTTTCAAGGCTCTCTGCTGATTGAACAGTTCCTTCTGTAATTTCATTAATAGTTGAATGTACTTGTTCTATAGAAACTGCTATTTCTTCACTTATTTCAAGATACTTTTCTGAGTCTCTATCAAGGCCTATAGCCTCTTCACTAACATTAGATAATAATCCTTTAATACTTTCCTTCATATCATCAAATTCATTTTTTATCTTATATGCTTCTAAAGTTGATGTATTTAAAGCAAGTTCAAAATTAAAATCTCCTTCAGATACTCTTTTCATCATATCCATAACATCATCTATTACTTTATTAAATTTTTTCAATATAAAATATGTCACTGTTAATGCTATTGCTATAGCCACAACTAGTATTGCTAGTAACAAATATCCTAAATTATAAAGCGGACCTGCCAACTCATCTTCAGAAATTTTAACAATAATCTTCCATCCATAAGTTTCTGATGTATCATGGAATGCTTGATATTTTTCATTTTCATATTTAAATTTGTTAAATCCTTTATCAGTTGAAAGTATATCATTCCATGCTTCATATTCAGTTGGTTCAGCTCCACCTATCTTATCTAAATCTGTATGTGAAACTACAAACCCTGTTTCATTATCTACTACGATAACTTTTCCATCTTCACCTGCTTTTAAACCTACAAACTCTTTACTAAATTCATCTAAATCTATATCTAAACCTACAACACCTATAACTTGTCCATCTTTTACAATAGCCTTTGATATTGTTTTTACATTTTTATCTGCTAACATATCTGTATAAGGTGCAATTCTTACAAATTCTCCTTTTCCATTAACAGTGGTTTTATACCAGCTTCTGTTTTTTACTGCAAGAGTGTCTACCTCTTCATCAGCTACTTGAGAAAATCCATCTGTTACATTATCTACATAATACATATTCAATATTGTTTTATCTTCCTTTGATAATAAAACAAGTTTTTCATGAACATCATTTAAATCAGTAAAAT
>CAKVFO010000222.1 GCA_934746785.1 uncultured Clostridium sp.
TTATGATCTTGAAAACATGGACATGTTTAATTATGAAATTAGAGAATATTTAGAAACAGCAATTAGGTCAGGTTTATCTATATTTTGTACTGGTAAAGGGGCCAGTGGTAAAACTACATTAATGAATGCTATGCTAGAAGAGATACCTCATGATAAATCTTCTTTAGTGATACAAGAAGCAGAAGAATTATTTACAGTTAGCCATCCTGATATAGTTTTTCAAAAGGTGAAATTTACAAGTGGTGACAGCCAGATTGAATATACTTTGAGGGATTTATCTATTAATGGACTTTTAATGGATCTTGATTATTTCATAATTGGAGAAATTAAAGGTGGAGAAGCTTATGATATGGCAAATGCTATTTATACTGGTCATACAGGTATTGCAAGTGTTCATGGCAGCAGTTCTGAAGAAGCAGTAAATAAGATAGTTCATTACATGAAGTATGTAAGTGACATGAAAAAAGGTGAACTTTTAGAGATGCTTAGTAACATTGATGTAATGATATTTATGAAGGATTTCAGAGTTATGGAAGTGTCAGAAATAGCAGGATATGATTATGATAAGGAATGTTTAATCTTCAATAGGGTTTTTCAATACGATATTTATAAAAGTGATAATGGATATGAAGGAAAGTTTGTTAAGGTTAATGACAGCTGTGAAAAAGTAAATAAGAAGATTTTATACAGCAGCTATATTAATAGTGAAAGAAATAAGGAAATGGTGTAGATACATGATTATTACATATATTGTACGAGTGTTAATATTTATTATTCTATTAATTTTCTTGTATTTTATGTTTGATATAGTAAGAGAAATTAATAGACGAGGTTACATAAGCAGTTTATTTGGAAATGTTCAAGGACAATATGAAAAAAGAAAGAAACAAAGAGAGGTAACTTTACTTCTTGAAGGAGATAAAGACGATAAAAAGCTTATCGAAAAAATGGATTATTTAATTGAAAGTTCTAGAATAAACCAAACCTTTCCTCTTTTAACTAGTGAAATCTTTATGGCAGTTACAATTATCTTTTCATTGATTACTGCTGTAATAGTGCAGATTTTAACTAAAGTTTCTATCTTCTCAATAGCAGCTTTCTTTTTAATTATTATGATTGTAATTCTTATTTTAAGAGCATTAAGTAAAAGTACTTACGATAAGATAGATGATCAGGTTCTTATTTATTTAAATACTTTAGAAAATTTGGCTGCATCTAATTCAGATATAGTTGAAATTATTGAAAAGTCTTTAGAATATACAAAGGAACCTTTAAGAAGTTATAATGAAGAATTTGTTTTTCAGTGTAAAAAAGGTATCCCTATAACAACTGCTTTTAAGAATTATCAAGATAAAATTGAAAGCAGAAGACTTAAACAGGTATTAAAGAACTTAGAAATCTGTAGTAAGTATGAAGCTAATTATAGAGAGATACTTAACAAGTCTAGAGTGATTATGAAAAATTACTTTTTAGAAAAAGAGAGAAGAAAGAAAGAAGTCAGAGAAGGAAGATTTGCAATTATAAGCGTTGTAGTTATAGGAATAATTCTTTTTAACTTAGTAGGGAGCTTTAATGAGGATTTATATTTTTATCTAAAGAATACAACAGCAGGTAACATAATCCTAGGTTATAATATTGCAGTTTTACTTTTTGCAATTTATAAATTTATAACAATTGATAAGATAAATTATTAAATGAAAGGCGTGAATATAAATTAAGGCATTAGTTATTTTATTATATTTCATAGTAACTATATCGATTTTTTTCTGTAGTTATAGTTTCATTTATAATTTGAAGAGATATAGAAACAAAAAAGAAGAGGAAGATAATGAAAACTTTCATAAAGTAAATGAGATTTTAAAGAAGTTTGATAAAGGATATTTCTCTTATAAAAGAATAGAAGAAGATTTAAAAAGAAAAGGGAATCCATTAAAGCTTTCACCAGCAGGATTTATAATTTGTAAATTATTATGTGCATTTATAGGATTTATGCTGTTTTTTGATAGTGCAGTTTTAGCTGTAACAATGTTAGTTCTAGGATTTTTCTTTTTAGATTTAGCTATGAAATATTCTGATAAACAGGATATGAAGAAAATAAGATTAGAAATAGTAGATATTTATGATTTTTTAAGTATTCAAACTGCAGCAGGTGTTTTTATTGGATCTGCTCTTACAGAATGCTATTTAATTGCTAGAAATAAAAGATTAAAAAAGGCATTAGCTGAGCTTTGTGCGGAAATTAATCTTACCAAGAATATAATTTCTTCTCTTGATAAGTTTGGAGAATGTTTTAATTCAGTAGAGATAGATTCATTTGTACTTACTATTAAACAGTCTCTTATAACTGGAAGAATAGAAGAAGCTTTAAATGATTTATCTTCATCTCAAAAAGATTCAAATATTATGCTTATTCAAGAGCAGACAAACAAAGTTAAATTAAGCAAAGATGCAGTTCAAATGTTAATGTATATTGGGATTTTGGCAGTTATAATGTTTGGACTGTATATAGAAATACAACAAAATTGGAATTTAATATTTTAGGGGGAAAAGTTATGTTTGCAAATACAAAGTTAAAGAAGAAAAAGGGAGATGACAAATTAGTAATAAGTTTAGTTCTTATTGCAGTAGGAGTAGTTTTATGTTTCTTTTATAGAACACAAATTCAAAATGTTGTAACAAATGCAGCAGAAAAGATGACAGATAGCATAGATACAATGTTTGATCAAACAAATTTAATAAACTAAATCTTAGGAAATAAAAATAATATGAAGAAGAAAAAGGGTGAGGTACATTTATTCATAATGCAGTTTATTGGTATCTTTATATGCTTTGGATTATTGATATACTCTATACATTTCTTTTCTATAACAATTGCTTATAATAATATGAATCAAGCAACTAGAAAATGTATATTAAAAATGGAGAGAGTAGGATATCTTACACAGGAAGAACTTTTAACTGTAAGTGATAATTTAAATAAGAACAGTTATTTAGATGATATAAGAATAAATGTAAGCAATTTAAATGAAGATAATAAAGCTAAATATGGTGATGATATAAGCGTTACAATAACAGCAGGAATTAAACAGAGAAAAATCAAGTTTGAAGGTTTTTTTCTTACAATTGAGGATAATCTTAAGGATGTTGTAGTTTCAAAAGCATCTACATCTAGGTGGTGATGCGTTTGAAAAAGAAAAAGGGAGAGCTTATACTTCAATCTACTATAACTTATACTATTACTTTAATTTTAGCTATGATTGTATTTACAATGTCTTACGGAATAATAATGACAGAAGCTGAAATGTGTGGTGATGATTTAATCAGTAGTGAGCTTGCAGTTTACAAAGATATTGATATGGAGGAGCTTGGTAAAAGCGATGAGCTTAGAAAAATAATTATTACTGATTATGAAAAAGCATTTGAAACCTTTAATGAATATCTTTGTAAGAATTTAAATCTTGATGAAAACCTTAAGCCAATGTATATAGAATATAATTTCATAAAAAGTAGGGTAAATATAGACAGCTTTATTATCTATAATGTTTATAATGATTCTGTTCAGACAATAACTTATAACGGCAGTTATGATAACAAGTTTAGTAATACTGGTTTTATAGAAAATTCTAAGGGAAGAATAATAAGTCCAAAAGGAAATACCATTGAAAATACAACTGTATATGCAAAGATAAGTTTTAATATAATAACTATTTTTAATAATGAAAAAACGGTAAGTATTGAAGAAGAATCAGATATTTTAAAGGAATAGAGGGATACAAACGATGAAAAATAAAATATTCGCCTTTGTAATGTCTTTAATAATAACAGTTATATCCTTTTTATTTATATTGTATATAGAAGAAAAGATATATAATCCTAATGGAACAAATCCCGTTTATGTAGTGGATGTTGAAAAGTTAGATAAGAATTATATAATTACTGAAGAAAATTTTGATAATCTATTTGTACTTGAAGAAAGAAGAAGTGAACAGATTCCAAAACTATATGTAAATAATAAGGAAGAGATTTATAACTATTATTTAAAATGTGATATGTATAAAAATGAGATTCTATCATTAGATAAACTAATTAGTGTAGATGATGAATTATCTAAGATTATGGATCCAAGAGAAATTACAGTAAATGCATCAAGTACTGATGATGTTTTAGGTGGAAAGCTTAGAGCAGGAGATAGAGTTGATGTATTAGTTACATATAAAAAGGCTAATAATATTGTTACGGAAACAAGACTTGAAGATATATACATATCTAAAACAGCATCTTCTGATGGAGTTGAAATAAGCAGAAGCAACAAAG
>CAKVFO010000223.1 GCA_934746785.1 uncultured Clostridium sp.
GCTACAGTAGAAATGCTGTGGCTTTTTTGGTATAAATTAATATATAAGTAACTATTTAAATGTAAAATAATAATGCAAGGTCAAGAAATATTAAGAAAATATGATATTGATCCTATTCTTGATCCTCATAATTTAGTTCCAGCTCCTAATAAAGGCCATAGTGAGGCTAATATACGGGAAGTTGTTGAGGGGCTTAGAAAGGCTGAAAAAAATGGATTAAAATTTGCAGATAGAAGAGGTTTAAAAGGGGAAGAAAGAATTCAGTTTGTAAAACAATATTTATATGATGAATTGAATCGGCTTGGTAAGATTGCTCAAAAGAGATAAAATAAATAATTTATATTTAAAGGATAAGGTGAAAATAATGTTAGAAATAGATGTTGATGATATTTTTATAGATGCAGTAATAGCAATAGAGGATAATGAATTTGAAGAATTGAAGAAATGTATAGATAAATGCCATGAAGTACTATCTTATGCAGATTACTCAAATGGAACATTGTTACATTGTGCAGCTTGTAAAGGAACACCAGAAATGATTAAGTATCTTGTTGAAAAAGGAAGCGATATAAATAGAATAGAGCGTAGTTGGAGTCCATTAATTTCTGCTATTGTAAAAAATAAAATAGAAAATGTTAAAAAACTTATAGAACTAGGGGCAAAAGTAGATAATAAGGTGTCTGAATCAAATCCATTATTATATACAATGTCTGAAAATGAAGAAAATACAGAAATAGCAAAGTTATTAATAGAAGCAGGAGCAGATGTTACTATTCAATTCAAGCCAAGAAGTAATGATTGGTGGGATGCATTATCATTTGCTAAGTTTTATGGATGCAAGAAGATATATAAGATGATATTAAAGAAGATGAAGAAGGATGGAATTGATTATGATTCTATACCACCAATGCCGGAGGAAGAAAGTATGGAAAATGAAGAAATAGTATTACCAGATATATATGTGTCATATTAAGGTTATGTGTTATAATTATAAACATATTAAATAAAAAAAGGAGAGGCAAAATGGCAAAGACAGTCGTTGAGTTGCAAAATGCTTTTCAGTCAATTGTTAGCATATTAAAGAAAAATAAGAAGGTTTTAGCTGTTTTTACTTTTGGAAGTATAGTTTCAGGAGATGTATGGGAAGAATCTGATATTGATTTATTTGTTGTATACAAAGATGAATTCAATACAGTAAGAGATGTTTATTCAGAAAGTCTTGGTGTACCTGTACATACTAAATTATTAAATAAAGAATCATTTCTTAAACTTTACAAGAAAGAAAAGGATAAAGGATTTGTAAGAAATCTTTTGATATCCTCAAAACTTGTATATTCAAAGGATCAAGACATAACCAATTTATATAATAAAGCTAGATATTCCTTTAAAAATACAGAGGACGAAAAATGGAATCTTGTTTATTTAGGGATGCTTTTGAAAGATTTAGGAGTTTGTAGAAAGTATCTTCAAAATGGAGGAAACGTAACTTCTTATGAAATTCTTATAAGAGTTTTTGATAATTATTCAAAACTTCTTATGAATTTAAATGGATATACAGTTACTAAAGATTCTCTTACTATGGCAGTGAATTTAAATGATAATTTTAGAAAGATAGTAAGTGATGTATTTAATTCAGAGGTAAGCAAAGAAAAAATTACTGATTCAATTAATTATATTAATGATTTTTTAGATGAAAATATTATGATAATATCAAGAGGGCTTTTAAGATTTCTTCAAGAGAAAAATGAATTTGTGAGTTCTTATGAGATTTCAAATAATGAAAACTTTCATGGATTTAATATTAAAATTGAAAACATATTGAAGGAATTAGCAAAAAGAGAGATTATAGTAAAACATAAAAAAATATTAAAGGACGAAAATGGGGCAAAAATTATAGATGAAATTGTTTATGCAGCAAAGATGATAAAATAGTACAGGGGGCTAGAATAATATGAAAGAGTATTTTAAAGTGGATTTCAAAGAAGATATATCAAAGTATGTGCAAATTGCTATGCATATTAAAAAATTAATTGAAACACATGCTATTGAGGACGGTGAAAAATTACCTACAATAAGAGAATATACTGAATACTTAGGTGTTAATAAAATAACAGTAATTAATGCTTATAAAAAGCTTGAACAGGAAGGTTTTGCTTATCAGAAAATAGGAAGTGGAACTTATGCTAAAAAGAAAGAGAATGTATCTTTGTTTAGAAAAGAATATTCAAGAACCTTTAAAATACTTTTAACTAGAAATAATTTAGATGATATAATAGATTTTTCAGGGGAAACTGTAGGGGAATTTTTATTTTCAATAGATGAATTTAAAAAAATAATTAATAAGGTTTTAGATAGAGATGGAGCAGAAGCTTTAATTTCTCAAAGTTCCTTAGGTTATGAAAAATTAAGAAGAACTATTAATGATGTATTTTGGAATAATAATTTAGATGATGAAGATGTATTAATTATTTCAGGAGCTCAACAGGGAATTGATATAGCATCTAAAGCAGTTTTAAATATAAATGATAATGTAATAGTTGAAAAGCCAACTTATGGAGGGGCTTTGTCTGTATTTAAGTGGAGAAGAGCAAATATTTTTGAAGCAGACATGGAGGAAGATGGGATAAACTTAAATCAGTTTGAAAATATAGTTAAAAAGAATAAAATAAGATGTTTTTATACAATGAGTTATTTTCAAAATCCAACTGGTATAAGTTATTCTTTAGAAAAAAAGAAAAAACTTATAGAATTAGCTGAAAAGTATGATTTTTATATAATAGAAGATGATTATTTATCTGAACTTACATATGATAAGGAGTTTGAATACATAACTTTTAAAAGTTTAGATAAACATGATAGAGTTATTTATATAAAGAGTTTTTCAAAAATATTTTTACCAGGAATAAGAATGGGATATATGATAGCACCTAAGGTACTTAAAGAAAGTATGTTAACGTCAAAGGTAAATACAGATATAGCTACTTCAAGTCTTATGCAGAGAGTTCTTGAAGTATACATATCAAGAGGGTTATGGAAGGAAAATATCTATAATTTAAGCAAAGAATATAAATCAAGATATAATCTTATGAAAAAGGTTATGGAATTAGAACTTTCAGATAAGGTAAGTTTTATAGATCCAAAAGGAGGTTTGACCTTCTATTTGACTTTAAAAAACGTTAATATAACTTCTAAAGAACTTTTCTTTAAATTAAGAAAAAGGGGAGTTTATATAACACCAGGAGTATTATTCTATAATAAGATGCAGGAAGGTGAAAATACTTTAAGATTAAGTTTTTCACAGACAAATGAAGAGAAGATTTTAAAAGGAATTAAAATCATAAAGGAGGAACTTAATACATGTCATATATAACTGTAAGGAACTTTGGTGAAGATTCCTTTGAAGAAAAGAAATCTGAGTTTATAGGTTATTGCAAGAGAGTAGAGAATGAAGAAGAAGCTAAGGAATTTGTTAATGAAATAAAAAATAAACATAAGCAGGCTAGACATAACTGCTATGCCTATATTATAGGTGAAAATATGGGGATTCAAAGATATTCAGATGATGGAGAACCTCAAGGAACAGCAGGAATACCTATACTTGAAGTAATGAAGAAAAATGAAGTAAAGGATTGTGCAGTTGTTGTTACTAGATATTTTGGAGGAGTACTTTTAGGTACAGGGGGCCTTACTAGAGCTTATACTAAAGGGGCAGCTATAGCTATAAAGTCCGCAGGAATAGTTGAAAAAGTTGATGGGGTAGAAATTATTATAAAGATTGATTATGATCTTTTAGGTAAAATTCAATATGTATGCGGACAAAATCAATGGCATATTGAAGACAGCGTTTATTCTGATAAGGTAGAAATTCATATATTAGCGGAAAAGTCTGTAGCTCAAGTTATTGAAAAAACCTTTATAGAAGAAACAAACGGAAAAGCTGAGATTTCTAAAGAAAATGAAGGCATATACTTTAAAGAAGAAAATAGATTATATCAAAGTATTTAAAAATATAGAAAATAAAATATATATAGAACTAAAGTGAATGTATGAGAATACCCTTAAAGTTTTCTCATACATTTTTTTAACGTATAGGAAATTTAGAATTTTTTTTGAAAGCGAATGCTGATTATTACTGGCTTCCTGATATGTAAGTTGGTAAAAACGTTAAAAAATAATTGTAGGCCGCAAAAGAACCGAAAAGCAAAATTTCCTTTAGTATTTAAGGAGGTAGAAGTAATGTTTTTAAGCGACTGGT
>CAKVFO010000224.1 GCA_934746785.1 uncultured Clostridium sp.
GATAGAAGTAATATTTTTATGCTCCAAATCACAACCAGTCGCTTAAAAATATTATTTCTACCTCCTTAAATGCTAACTTTAATTTCCTATACGTTAAAAATAAAGGCAGCTGCTAAAATTTAATCTGCAGCCGCCTTTATTTGACTTTTATTTATTTAACTAAAACTTTATCTTCTAATTTTCCAAGCCATTTAAGAACTTTCTTATCCTTGCAGTTTTCTTCTATCTTATTCTTTTCTCTTTGGAAATCGCTTTCTAATTCATATAGCTTATAAATGTAAGGTAAAAGCTTCTTAGCAATGCTGTCATCACTTCTATTAGTAAATAATCCAATAGTCTGCCTCTTAACTCTATCAAAAGTATTTGATCCATATTCCTTAGCTTTAGCTACAGCTGAAGCTACCATTATTAAAGGAACTTCATCATATGGATTTGTAAGTGCCATGTTAAAGTACCAGTCAAACATTGCTGCATCTCCCATAAAGTCCTCTCTATTTAAATATTTATGTGATAAGAATGTTTGAGTAAGCTGCTGTCCTAATGCACTTAAGTAAACTAAAACATCTTCGTTAGTTTGATTCTTATAGAAAGTATTATTTTCTATTTTCTTACCTAGATGTTCTAAAATATCATTAATCATATCATTAAAATCCTCACCAAAGCAGTCATCATCACAATCATAAATAATCTTTTCTACAGAATCATCTTCTAAAGTATAAACTAAATTAGTTATAACTAAAGTTCTATTTTCGTTAGCAAGTTTAATGCTTCCTGTAATAAGTTTATCAGCTTTTATCTTTTTACAGATATCCTGCATAGCTTCCTTAGTATACTCCTCAGTAGTAACTACTGGACCATATTTATGAGCAAATGGAATAACAACTCTTGAATCATATTCAGTGTTATACATAAGCTGTTCACCTAAGTATAAAGGAAGTGCTCTTGATAATGTGCTTATACCATCTCCATCAAATATAGCCCCTTCTAAGTTTACATCTTTGCTCAAATCCACATAAGGAATAACTGCTGCCTTTTCAGCCTTAGTTTTCTTCTTTATTAAAAAGTCTGGTTCTTCAAGGTCATAATACCATATAGGTTTATCTAAAGAAATCATATCTATTCTTACGTTACCTTTATCACCTTCAAATTGTTTAATAGTTCGCATCTTATCGAATTCATGAGCTAAATAAACTAAATAATCTCTAAGAGATGCATCTGGAATTGCCATAAGCTCTTGAATAAGCTTTTGTCCCTTTCTGTTATTCTTATCTTCATAGTAAGCATGAAGAAGATTTAAACCAACTTGAAGTGGATATTTCGTAACTTCATATACTGGTTCAAGGATCTTAATTACTTCTTTAATATACCCTCTACTTCCAAGGTCTCCTGACATTACTGCAAGCATTGACCCAGTTGGCTCTTCTGTATCTAAAATTTCTCTATAAATTTTCATTACTTTTCTTATATTTTTATTTACTAAATCTTCTCTGCATAAAAGTAACTTAGCAGCCCAGCTGTTATATTTAGAAACTAGTTTTTCTAATGCTTTTTTTCCACCTTCAAGTCCTTCTCTTTCTTGATAATAAGCACCATACCAGACTACTGCTTCTGTATCATTTGGATTTACTTCTAAAGCTTCCTCTAATGACTTTAAAGATTTTTCATTTTCTCCTTTAGCTTCATATACTTTTGCTAAATTTGTTAAAATAATTGATGACTTTCCATTTTTGTCAGTATAGTCAATTAAAATCTTTTCAGAGTCATTTATACGATTACATTTAAGGTATACAATACCAAGGGTAGTTGCTGCACGTTCCTTAATTTCATCAATTTCTTTTAAATGTATTGCTGCATCTACTACTTCTTCTGCAAAACCATCATTAACTGCTGTAATAATTTCTTCATATAACGCTGTTGGATTTGACCATGCTCTTTTAAGTTTTGCTGGAATAACTTCTTCTTTCCATTTAGACACAGGCATTTGAATCTTATTACCTCTAGCGTCTACACATTCAACAAATTCTTTTTTATCTTCTGAAACATTTTCTATATCTTGTGCCTTATCAGCATTTTTATTTCCAAATAACACTTCTAACTTTCCCATTATTAATCCCCCTTGATTTTATTTATATGTTAATTATAACAGCATCTCCTAAAATATTCCACTTAAATGTAATATTTTGTTTGCTATTTTTTTCTTTTTAGATATTTTTTTATTTTTTCACGTTATCTTATAATGGCTTTTTATAATATAAATAAAATTGTCTAATATATACATATTATTAAATATATAGCCAATAATAAATTTATATAAACATCTAGTGGAGGTTTTCAATGAATAATAAATATAATGATATTTTTGATATTTTAGTAAAAGCTTATTATGAAGATAATTTTGATGAAACTTTAAATAAAATTATGACTTGTCATAAAGTTTCACCCCAAGAAACTTTTAATATTATAACTTCTTTATGCGGAGTAACTTTAAATTTTGATAATAACTTTGTTAATAATATTAAAAAGGCTATTTCAATGCATTCTGTTAATAAAAATATAGTAAGAAAGATTGAATGCTGCAACTCTGAATGCGGCTGTGGTGACAATAAAGTCAAATTCCCTTGTATTAAAGCATGCCCTTTTGACGCTATATACTTTGATAAAGAAAGTAATTCAACAGTTATTGATGATGATAAATGTATTAATTGTGGTTTCTGTATTGACTCATGTAAAAATGGACGTATATTAGATTTAGTAGAATTTATACCTGTTATAGACCTTATAAAAGAAAATAAAACAGTTATAGCTGCTGCTGCTCCTTCAATCATAGGTCAATTTGGTAATGATGTCACTTTAGACCAGCTTAGAAGTGCTTTTATTAAATTAGGTTTTACAGATATGATAGAAGTAGCTTTTACTGCTGATATGCTTTCAATTAAAGAAGCTGTTGAATTTGATAAACATGTTAAAAATGAAGATGACCTTCTATTAACTTCCTGCTGCTGTCCAATGTGGGTAGGAATGATTAAGAAAGTTTATTCTGAACTTATAAAGGATGTATCACCTTCAGTTTCTCCTATGATAGCTGCTGGCAGGGTGATTAAAAAACTTAATAAAGATGCAAAAGTAGTATTTATAGGTCCCTGCATTGCTAAAAAGGCTGAAGCTAAGGAAAAGGATTTAGAAGGAATAATTGATTTTGTATTAACTTATGCTGAACTTAAGGAAATTTTTAATGCTTTGAATATTGACCCATCTAAACTTAATCCTATGCCTACAAAGGAATATGCTTCAAAGGGAGGGCGCTTATATGGAAGAACTGGAGGAGTTTCTATAGCTGTTTCTGATGCTGTAAAAGAAATGTATCCTGAAAAGCATAAATACTTTAAAGCTATTCAAGGTAATGGTGTTAAGGAATGTAAAGAGCTTTTAAATGATGTTTTAGAAGGAAAATCTGAAGGAACATTCTTAGAGGGTATGGGCTGTGTTGGAGGCTGCGTTGGAGGACCTAAGAAGCTCATTCCTGCTGAAGAGGGAAGAAAGGCTTTGGATAGATGTGCTGAGGAAGCTTTGATAAAGGTTCCTACTCATAGCGAAGGGATGGAGAAAATACTAAAGGATATTGGTATTGAATCCTTAGAAGACTTCAAAAATGAAGAGAAAATCTCTATATTTGAGAGGAATTTTGAGTAAAATGCAGAAGTAAGATTTTCTCTTAGAGATAGTGTACTTCTCTTGAGAGTTTTTCTGTGGCTGTATTATAAATAAAAGTTGAACATCCCTATAAGAACATGAATTTTAAAGGACGTCCACCTATTTTTATATAACTTATCTAATTTATCACTTTATTTAATAATACAGCCATAATTATTTAGACCTCAACTGCTACTGCCTTATCTATTTTACCTGTTACTTGTCCATTCCATAACCTATTTTTATATCTTCATCTACTAATTTTTCTACTTCAAGTTCTAATATCTCTCCAAGTCTGTCAGCAGCTACTAGTGTACCAATTGTAATTTCACCTTTTATAGTCAGGTAAGCTCCAACCCATAAAATTGCAATGCCAAATATCCCCTTAACACTTCCTTTTAGTGATCCTTGTATGATATTTACAACTCCATGTTTAAAAACTGACCTAATAAATCTTATAAATCTTTTTTCCACTTCAAAGCCAACTTTTCTTTCACCATTGAAAGCTTTTATTGTTTCAACACCTTCTAT
>CAKVFO010000225.1 GCA_934746785.1 uncultured Clostridium sp.
CGAAGATAGTTAAATTATTACTTTATTCTTTGGTAAAGATGTAAGTGATGAAGAATTAAATGATTTTGTTTCTAAACTTGAAGATAAATATGAAGATTTAGATATTCAATGTTATGAAGGGAATCAACCTTTATATTATTTCTTAATGTCTGTAGAATAAAAAATATGAGTGAAAAGCACCGTTACTGGTGCTTTTTGTTTTAAGGAGAATAATTATGGATATTTATAGTTCTATATCTACTCTAAAAGGCGTTGGTCCAAAAGCATGTGAAAAATTAAATAAAGCAGGAATCTTTAATATTCTTGATTTACTTTTATATTTTCCTAGAGACTATGAATTTTTGAGTGGAAATCCAGAATTTAATGAAATAGATTCTGAAGAAAAACAAATTTTGACTTGTAAGGTTAAGAGAATAGGTGGAACAGTTAGAACAAGAAGTGGTAAGTACTTATCGACTATTGAATTTGAATATAGAGGTCATAAAGTTGAAGGCAAATGGTTTAATCAGCCTTATATAAGAAATAATTTTAAGGTTGGTTCTGATTATAATTTGTTGGGCAAATTTAAGAGAGTAGGAAATATGCTTGAAATTATAAATCCAATTATAGGAGGTAATGTGGCTTTATCAAGTGAAATAAAGCCAATATATCCTTTGAGAGGAGAGTTGACAGATAAGTTTATTACTAAACTAATAATAGGGGTATTGGAAAGTATTACTATAAGTGAAAACTTACCACAAGATATTATTAATAAATATAAACTTCTTTCTTTGGATAATGCTATAAGAGAAATTCATTTTCCAAAAGATAAAGATTTTCTTAATAGTGCTATTACAAGATTAAAATTTCAAGAGTTGTTTACTTATTCTATGAAATTATTATTGTTAAAACATAATGTAAAGAATAAATCAAAAGGGATGAGTTTTCCTTGGAATGATAGTTTGAAAAAGCTTAAAGAAGCTTTACCTTATAATTTGACAGGGGCTCAGACAAGGGTTGTTCGAGATATTTTACGTGATCAAAAAAGTAATATTCCAATGAATAGACTTGTTCAGGGGGATGTGGGTAGTGGTAAGACTGTAGTAGCTCTAATTGCTATATATAATGTTTATAGTAATGGATATAAATGTGCATTTATGGTTCCTACTGAAATATTGGCTAATCAGCATTTTGAAGAAGCTAAGAAATTACTAGGGCAGTTTGATGTAGAAATAGAGCTTTTGACTGGAAGTACATCTGCGAAAGAAAAGAAGAGAATAAAAGAAAGAATTCAACAGGATGGCCCTTTATTAGTGATTGGAACACATGCTCTTATTCAGGAAGATGTAGAATTTAATAATCTAGGTCTTGTTGTTACAGATGAACAGCATAGATTTGGGGTGGAGCAGAGAAGTAAGCTTATTAATAAAGGAGCCAGGGCAGATTGTCTTGTAATGACAGCTACACCTATACCAAGAACATTAGCTTTATATTTATATTCGGATTTAGATATATCAGCTATTGATGAATTACCACCAGGCAGAAAAAAAATTGATACAAGGTTTTTCCAGGAATCTGCTAGAAATACAGCTTATGAATTAGTTAGAGAGGAGATTGATAAGGGACGTCAAGCTTATATTGTATGTCCTCTTATAGAGGAAGATGAAAAAGAACAGCTAAATTCAGTTGAAAGTGTCTATAAAAAGCTAAAAGAAGGAATATTTCATGATATAGAAGTTGAAATTTTACATGGTAAAATGAAGGCACAAGAGAAAGATGAAATTATAGGAAGATTTAAAGAAAATAAAACAAAAGTGCTTATTTCTACAACTGTAATAGAGGTTGGAGTTAATGTTCCAAACGCATCAGTAATGATAGTGGAGAATGCGGAAAGGTTTGGTTTAGCACAGCTTCATCAATTGAGAGGAAGAGTTGGAAGAGGGCAGTATGAATCATATTGTATACTGATAGCTAATGCAAAGACAAATACTACAAAGAAACGAATGATGATTATGACTGAATCAACAGATGGATTTTATATATCTGAGCAAGATTTGAAACTAAGAGGTTCAGGAGAAATGTTTGGTATGAAGCAAAGTGGTACAGAGGGATTGCTTTTGGCAGATATTTATGAAGATATGGATATTTTAAGATGTGCTAGAAGTGAAGCTAAGAGTGTTTTAGATAATGTTAATGATGAAAACAAAAGAATGGTGTATGAAATTTCTAAGGGACTTGAAAAAAGCAGTAAATATATTTGCTTTAATTAAAAGCTTTTATTGTATATATAAATGAAATTGTATATACTTATTTAGTACGATATAATAAAAAATGACATTAATGGTCAAGGAGGCATAACTAAAGTGAGAATAATAGCAGGTGAGGCAAGAGGACATAAGTTGCTATCTCCAGCAACTATGGAAACAAGACCTACTTTAGATAGAGTTAAGGAAGCAATGTTTAGTTCTATTCAAATGAGAATACCAGGTGCAGTTGTGGTGGATGTATTTGCAGGAACTGGAAGTTTAGGTCTTGAAGCTGCAAGTAGAGGAGCAAGTGAGGTATATTTAGTGGATAAAAGTCCTGTTACATATCCGCTTTTAAAAAAGAACATTGAGAATTTAAAGTTTGATAATTTTTGTACATCATTAAATATGGATGCTTATGAAGCATTAAAGAGACTTAATAATAAAGGTGTTAAATTTGATATAATATTTATTGATCCTCCATATTGTAAAGAGATGATTCCAGAAGCACTAAAAATTATTGAAGAAAATAATATGCTTAAAGAAGATGGTATAATAGTAACAAAAATTGATTCAATAGAGGAAATATATGAAGGCTATAATGAAATAAAGGTTTCAAAAAGTAAAAAATATGGTAATACAACAGTATGTTACTATAAATACTAAGGGGGATTTATAATGAAGATTGCCGTTTATCCAGGAAGCTTTGATCCTATAACATTAGGACATTTAGATGTAATACAGAGAGGAACCAAGGTTTTTGATAAGGTAATTGTTGGTGTATTAGTTAATGTTAATAAGAATGGACTATTTGATATAGAAGAAAGGGTAGAGCTTATAAAAAAAGCTACAAAGGATATACCTAATGTTGAAGTTGTTAGTTTTAATGGACTTTTGATTGAGTTTATTAAACAATGTAATGCGACAGTAATATTGAAGGGATTAAGAGCATTATCAGATTTTGAATATGAATTTCAAATGGCTTTGATGAATAATAAGTTAGATCCTGAGATAGAAACTTTATTTATGATGACTTCTGCACAATATTCATATATAAGTTCGTCGGCTATTAAACAGGTTGCGCAGTTTAATGGAGATTTAAGTGGGCTTGTACCTGAAGAGGTTATTCCTGATATAGTAGAAAAAATTAATTGTAGTAAGTAAAAAGGGAAGAGGTGGCATTGTGAGTAAATCGATGGATGTTAATGTTGTTGAATTGCTTGAGTATTTACAGGATTTAATTGAGAATTCACCTAAAGTACCAATGAGCGGTAAGACAATGATTGATAGAAAAGAAATTTTAGAAGTGATTGATCAAATAATTAATTACCTTCCAGATCAATTTAAAAAAGCACAGTGGGTTATGAATGAAAGAGAAAGGATTCTTGGAGAAGCAAAAAAAGAATATGATTCCGTTAAAAGAGAAACTATAGAGATGATGAAGCAGAATGTTGAAAATCATGATATAGTTAAAGAAGCTAATATAAGAGCGCAAGAAATAATTGCATCTGCAAAAAGAGATGCAAAAGCTATAAGATTAGGTTCAAGAGATTATTCAGATGAAATTTTAACTGAACTTGAAAAAGAAATATCAAAAAAGAAGGTAGAACTGATACAATCTTTACAAGAAAGCTTTGAACAGGCAGCTTGTGATATTGATAAAAGATTAGTTACTACCAGTTCTACAATAAGAGAAAATATTAAAGAATTAAGAGGAATGAATAAATAGTTTTTTTAATAGTACGAGTAATAAAGTAATTATCAAAATTGCAGCTACAGGAATTAAGTGTATATATAGATTTAAAGTCATATGACTGTTAATGGTTATTGATGATGTTTCTATACTAGTAATTGTAAAAAGTGAAAGTATAAAAGTTATGATGAAACTTAAAATTCCTTGAGAGAATTTTATTAATGAATATTTCATTAATGATACTTTATTTTGGCTGATGAAGGAACTAACTTGAGCAATAA
>CAKVFO010000226.1 GCA_934746785.1 uncultured Clostridium sp.
TAGCTTTATAATGATATAGTTATGTTTTTGAGGTGAGAAATGGCTCCTCACGCGCTATGTTTTATAGTAATCAGAGATGCAGGATACGCCGCCCTGCCAAAAATATAAAATAAATTATTTTACTACTTAAAGATAAAAGATGGAGGAAGCAAAATGAAGAAAGTTGCAGTGGTTTTCAACGGGGGAACGATTTCGATGAAAATAGATGAAAGAATACATGCAGCGGTACCGTCGCTAAGTGGAGAAGAGATAATGTCCATGGTAACAGGAATAGAAGATTATGCAAAAATAGAAAGTTATAATTTTTCAGAACTTCCATCACCACATGTTACACCAAGACTTATGCTTGAATTGTCTAAATCTGTTAAAGAACTTTTAAAAAGAGAAGATATAGATGGTGTTGTAGTGACACATGGAACAGATACTTTAGAAGAAACAGCTTATCTTTTAGATTTGACAATTAAATCAGAAAAGCCTGTAATAGTAACTGGAGCTATGAGGAGTTCTTCTGAACTTGGATACGATGGGCCAGCAAATCTTGCAGCATCTATATGTACTGCTATATCAGAAGAGGCAAAAGGAAGAGGAGTATTAGTTTGCTTTAATGGAGAACTAAATAGTGCAAGAGAAGTGATAAAAGCTAATTCGATGGCTTTAAATGCCTTTAGAACGCCTAATTTTGGACCAATAGGAATTGTAGATAATAATAATGTAATTTTTTATAGAAATTGTCCATTAGGTAAACATGTTGAGATAGATACTATAGATACAAAAGTAGCATTAATAAAGTGTGTAGCAGGTATGGATTCCACATTTATTGATTATGCAATTGATAAAGGATATGAAGGGATTGTTATTGAAGCACTTGGAAGAGGGAATATTCCACCACAAATGGTGCAGGGAGTAAAAAGGGCTATAGAAAATAATATACCAGTGGTAGTTGTATCAAGATGTTTTGAAGGAAGAGTTTTCGAATCTTATGGATATGAAGGTGGAGGAAAGCATTTAAGAAATCTTGGAGTTATTTTTGGAGATACAATGCCAGGACAGAAGGTGCGTATAAAGCTAATGGTAGCACTAAGCTGTTCTAAGGATATGAACTTTATTAAGTCATTTATAGAAGAAGGCTTAAGCATTTAAAAAATATACATAAATAAAAGATATCTAACTATTTTGTTAGGTATCTTTTATTTATGTTAAAACAAAAAGAGATTGATGCAAATTTCTTTTGTTTGACAAACATAAAAGTAAAAATATATAATAATGTTCGTTATAAGAGTTCATATAATATTAATAATAAGGTTCACAAGTATCTACCCAATACCATTGGAGTAATGTGATGATTTATTATATAAAAATAGGGGGATTTAAATGAATAAAGAGATAGAAAGAAATAGAATTTTTGAAATTCTATCTAATAAAGATGTTGATTATAAGAAGGAAGTTATGGCGGGGATTACAACCTTCTTGACCATGGCGTATATAATTGCAGTTAATCCAAGTATATTGGGAGTTACAGGAATGCCAACTGGAGCATTAGTTACAGCTACATGTTTAGCAGCTGGGATAACCACTATTTTAATGGGGATATTTGCAAATTTACCTTTTGCCTTAGCTTCTGGTATGGGGCTTAATGCGTACTTTGCATATACAGTAGTTCTTGGTATGAATATCAGCTGGGAAACTGCTTTAACAGCAGTTTTTGTTGAAGGAATTATATTTATTTTATTAACAGCATTTAAAGTCCGTGAAGTTATTGTGAAAGCTATACCAAAATGTTTAAAGAATGCTGTTACAGCAGGTATAGGATTATTTATTGCATTTATAGGATTCCAAGATGCAAAGGTAATTGTTTTAAATGAAAGTACATTAGTTTCTCTTGGAAATTTTAAGATGCCTACGTTTCTTATTGCTTTTTTAGGACTGATAATTATTGCAGTGTTGGAAAAAAGAAAGGTTAAAGGATCTATACTTATAGGAATTTTATGTTCTACATGTGCTGCTTGGATATATGCAATGTATGATCCATCATATGCAGGTGCTTTGGGAATTTCACTTCCAAATGGAATGTTAAAGTTTGAGAGTATAGTACCCATAGCAGGAAAAATTGATTTTAATTATATATTTAACACTAAAAATATAGGGACCTTTTTAACAATAGTATGTACTTTTTTATTTGTTGACTTTTTTGATACTATAGGAACATTTGTTGGTGTCTCTTCAAGAGCTGGACTTATGGATGAAGAAGGAAATATGAAAAATATGAGTAAAGGCCTTATGGTAGATGCAATAGGTACTACGGGAGGAGCTTGTTTAGGAGTTTCAACAGTTACAACATTTGTAGAGAGTTCAACAGGTGTAGCAGCAGGCGGAAGAACAGGATGGACATCAGTTACAACTGGTATTTTATTCTTGATAGCTATGTTCTTCTCACCATTATTCATTGCTATTCCAACATGTGCTACAGCACCAGCTTTAATATATGTTGGATATTTAATGCTTGGTTCTGTAAAAGAGATTAATTTTTCAGATGTAACAGAAGGTGTTCCAGCATTTTTAACAATAGCATTAATGCCTATGGCATATAGTATTGGAGATGGACTAACTTTTGGAGTTTTATCATATGTTATAATAAACATTTTATATAATTTATTTTTTGCTAAGACAAAGGAAGAAAAACATAAGATTTCACCAATAATGATAATTTTAGGTGTAGTATTTATATTGAAGCTTGTTATGATTTAATCTGATATAAAGATATTTTATCGCAGTCAAAGTAATTCTGACTGCGATTTTTTTTGTGTAAAAAAGATATTTTTATACAATATATGCAATACTGAAGAGATATATAACAATAAAGAAGTTGATTTGAATTAAAAGGATGTAAGCGTAAAAGATTTGGTATCTAGATATAGAAAGCAATCTACTGATAAAATTTTATAAAAATAAAAATTTTATCTGGAGGTTACTCATGTATCAAAAATTAGACAATGCTGCTTGGGAAAAATATATAAACGAATATTCTTCTCTTGATAAGAAAATATCTATAAAAAGCTTTTGCAAGGAACGTAATATTAATCCCAGCCAGTTTTTCTATCATAGAAAAAGAATTGAATCTGCGGATAAGCCAGTAGTTCTTCAAGCTATTAACTTTAAAACTAATGAAAAAAGATTAGTTTCTTCTGAATCTAATATAAATGTAGAAATCGGTAATGCTAAGATAACTATTCCTGTTAGTGAAAGTGCATTAATAAACTGGACAAATCAAAGATATAACTACTCCTAATTCAAGAAGAGAAAATAAGGTATCCCAAAGCTATGCTTACGATGTAAGAGGAAATATTACAGGCATTGTTGATGGTAACGGTAATGAGACAAGCTATCTTTTAGATGACTGGGGAAGAATAATTCAAATAACAACACCAGAAGGCGGCATTGAGAAATATACTTATGATTATGCAGGAAATATTACCTCAACTACAGATGCCAATGGTGGAACAATTGAATATTTCTATAACTCTCTTGGACAAGTTTCTGAAATTAAAGATCAAGAAGGAAATTCAGAATACTTCTACTATGATAAAGAAGGAAATCTAACTAAGAGAATAGATAGAAATGGAAACAATCAAGATAGAAGCTATAATATTGATGGTAATATAACTGTATTAGAAGCTTACAAAAAAGATAAAGAGAATAAACTAAATGTCGTAAGGCAACAATTAGAATATAATCCAGATGGAACACTAAGTAGTGCAGTTTTCAATAATATGTATTATAATTATGATTATAATATAGAAGGCTTGCTAAAGAGAAAGAGTGCATCTGGCAAAACACTTCTAGAATACACATATGATAAAAATAATAATCTAAAAACAATTCAAGATATTACTGGAAAACACAGTAAATACACATATGATAAAGCAGACCGCTTAAAAACAATTCAAGATGAAAACAATAAAATCCAGGCTCAATATGAGTACTTTGGAAATGATAATATAAAATCTGTTACTTTAGGTAATGGAGTTAAAACTGAATATGAATACGATGGTGATGGCAATGTAGCAAGTCTTGTTACAGTAACTTCAAAGGGTGAAGTTTTAGTTAATTATAATTATGCTTATGATTTTAATGG
>CAKVFO010000227.1 GCA_934746785.1 uncultured Clostridium sp.
TCTATACCTGTCTATATTTCTTATTGTTCCATCTAAACTAGACACATTTGCCTTAGCACTTATTAAATTATTTAACGTTGTGCTTAAATTACTTTTCCCCATCTCTAAAGATCTTACAGCTGCTTTACTCTGCGTAAAATCAATTTCAATTCTAGTCATATCTTCCCCGCTCACCTTTACACATTATTCTTTAGTTTTTTCTCTTGATTTTCGTTATATATCATAAAAGCTTAATACCTTTAAGCTCTCTTTATTCTTTATTAATAAAATTCACTACTTCTAATTTAACTACATAGAAAAAGAGCCAATGTTTCTTTAATTAGAAATATTGACTCTTATCATTGTTATAATATATATTTACTTTATCTTCTAGTTACATCTTACTGCATTATTAAAATTATGAAGTATTTATTTTTTATTACATTATTAATTTAACTATGTCTTGCTAGTATTATTTTTTATGCAGTTACTTCAATTGTTTTTATTCATTTAGTTTATTGAATACTATTTTTTCAATTTCTTGCATATTATTTTTATTGTTACTACTTAATATTTTTAACAATATCTCTGTTACTGTCCCTAAAATTGCGGAACTTGAACCAAGATTATTACTTTAGTTATCACCTGATTAGATTTTCTTTATATCTATTATTATTTATTCTGAATAGATATTATTTCTATTACTCAATTATTTATTATAAATTCTTTATTCTTATTTATTTTATTGAAATAGACTTTAGGCCTATTTCAATTATTACTTTTCTTTAGGTTCTTGTTCCCCCCATTCCTCTTTCCGAGTCCCAAGTTCCTATTTCCAAGTTCCATTATTTATTTGTTTTATCTTTTCAATTCTTTTTATTTTTTAGTGGAATTGATTTTTCCCCTACATATTATATGTTCTGAATTCCCCTCGATTTCAAGTGTAATTATTGACACTAGGATTTCCTTGCTTATTAGCTTACTGTATATTTCACCCCTAGTTATCTTGGATTTTATAAATATTTCAGTGCATAAAAAAAGATTAATGCTACATTACTGAAACATTAACCTTTTTAACTTCTTTCACTGCATTATTTAAGTTATGCAGTACCAATTTTTTTTACTATTATTGATTTAACTCTATTTAATATTCCTCAAGTTTTATGCAATTAATTCTCTCTTTATTATGCATTAAGTAACTAATTATTTTAACTTTTCTACTATAGTATTTACTTTATCTCTAATTTCAGCTTCACTACAGTACATCTTAGGAATTTTTAACTCTTCTTCATCATCAGAAAATCTTCCAGTCATTTCACATAATTTACTAAACTCATAATTTTCATCAATACTTAATTCATCATAATCTACTTCTAAATCATAAATTCTTGTAAATTCATTGCAGAATACATTAATTTTATACGACCCGTTTAATAGTCCATCTATTAAATACCATAAACTTTCTTTTCCTGTCATTGTATTTCACTCCTATTTCTTAATCTGAGGTAAATTCCCCATAGCCTTCCTAGCATATTCAAAATGATAAACTGTATTACTTGCTTTATCATACAACACTTCTAGGTTGTATGGTTTTCCATTCTTAGTCATTGTAGCATAATACATTGTTGCACTCGAACCTCTTGGGTCTGGTAATCCTTCACCATATCTAATAGTATCTTGTAATGTTTGAATAGGTACTTGTCTTCCACTTTCCCCCATATGTTCTAATGCTTTATTAGAAAATTTAATTATATTGTCAGCTTTACTTACCCCCTCAGTACCAGGTTTAACCCTATCAAAATCCTTATTATATCCCTTAAACTCAGGTGGTGCTGCATTCTTTCCAATAAAGTTAGTTGCAATTCCACCTAATCCTGCAAAAAATGATCCTGATAGTGCACCATACTTCGCTCTTTCATAAGCTTCATCTTTTCCACCACTTACATATCCACTTACGTAGCCATCTACCATTGCTGATGAGCCGCCTACAAAAATATGTTTCATAAAGTTTTTTAGAACATTACTTTCACCAAGCATTGCTCCTGCTGATGGTCCTAGTGCTGGTCCTTCTAGATAAAGCATTCCAGAACTAACAAAACCTCCTGCTGCTCCTGCCTTGGTTCCATTATAAAAACCATCTGCTCCACCCTTTACTGCTCCTATTCCACCCTCAATAAGGGCTGAAGTTCCTGCTCCTATAAGCATAGCTGACAAACCTTTTGCTGCAAACTGTGAAAGTACTGTTCCTGCTATTGCTGGCCCACCTATAATTATAGACTCTAGAATTTCCTGGCTTATTAATATACATATTTTCTCTATACTTGTTTTCCTGACACCTAAAGTGACTAAAATTAATTATCTAGGAAATCATTTATAAGATACTTATATATAATAAAGTGTAAAAAAATAAACCAGCTTACTTAAGTTCAGCTGATTCACTTCATTTTTTCACTACATTATTAAAGTAATCTTCATTGTTATTAACAATTACCTTTATCTTCTTCTGCTATCCATGATAAAAATGCACTGTCTGAACCACCCATCTTAATAATTCTTTCCCTATGCATCATAATACCAAAATCATGTTCTTCATCCCATGAACACATAAAGTGAAATCCTACATATGATATACCTTCATTTTCAACATTTAAAATATAAATCCTTTTAGGTGCAAGTATATTCTTGAAGCCATTAATATCAGAAATACTAGGCATAAATTCTTCTAATTCACTTTCATAATATCCATATTCTTCTTGCATTTCAGGATACTTCTTCATTAACTCATTTAAAATTATATTAAGTAAATTTTCTTGATTAAATACAATATATTCATATGCTAACTTATGCTTCTCTTCAAGTTTTTCAACTTTAGAATCACCACCTATATTTAAATCTATATATTTAATGTTCTCAAAAAAATTACTCCATGAATCTAATTGAATTTTTCCTCTCCATATTCCATTTATAAATTCAACATTTGATATCAACATTTTTATTCCTCCTTATTTTATGGTCTTATTCCTTTTCTTATAAGTGATGCACCTCCAGTATGTCTTACTGTACTATGCAAATCGCTTGGCACAAGTATTAATGTTCGTCCATCTTCTACATGATGCCATGTATATCCTTTAGGTGTACTACTAAATCCAGCTGCTTCATTAGCCTTAATAAAATCATAATAAGCATCACCCTCAAGGTCATTAACTGTAACCTTCTTTATACTATATGGTTCAAAATCTGGAAAACCTTCTTCACTAAATTTAACACCATCAGGATATTTTTTAGCTAAATCTCCATTTAATTTATATGTTTTGCCAGCATATTTTTTATTTATTATTCTGACTCCATCTAAATCACTTTTATTACTTCCCTTAGTACCAACTTTCTTAACATCATCTAAATCGATCTTATTAAGTTTCTTTATACTACTTTCTGCATCTATAGTATTTTTAACCTTAGGTACTTCTATATTATCTGCTGCATAAAGAGTTTTACTTACAAACTTATTTGAATTTCCGAAAACACCTAAAGCAGAATCAAATATATTATCTCCTATTATACCAGCAAAGTTTTTTTAACGTATATGGAATTTAAAATTTTTTTGAAAGAGAGTGCCAATTATTACTGGCTTTCTGATATGTAATTTGGTTAAGACGTTAAAAAAATAATTGTAGGCCGCAAAAGAACCGAAAAACAAAATTTCCGTTAGCATTTAAGGAGGTAGAAATAATATTTTTAAGCGACTGGTTGTGATTTGGAGCATAAAAATATTACTTCTATCCTCCAATTTTGCTTTTAGAACCTTTTGAATGGCTGACAAAGTTGCTTCCTGCGCTGAAAAGCGTGGCGTCAGCAACTTTGTTCTCCCCTTAAAGCCACCACTTGCAAATGATAAGATAACATCATTTACTAATCCAATTGCAAAGTTAGTAACTATCTTTCTTGCAACATTATTTGTTATTCCTTTTGATAGAAGATTACTTGCAGTACTTCCT
>CAKVFO010000228.1 GCA_934746785.1 uncultured Clostridium sp.
AAGCTAAGCGTAATCAATATGCTCAAAGTCATGTAGGAAAAGGTGATGGAAGATTAGATACAGATGATGGCGGCCATTTAATAGCAAGTATTTTTGAAGGTTCAGGAGATATAGATAATTTGGTTCCAATGGATTATAGGTTAAACAGAGGTGATTGGAAATCTATGGAAAACACTTGGGCGAGAGCACTAGAAAATGGGAAAAGTGTTGAGGTAAATATAGAACCAATATATAGTGACCTATCTAAAAGGCCTATAGCTTTTGAAGTAGAATATAAAATTCAAGGTGAAAATTGGGTGTTTAGGGAATTTACTAATTAGTTATAATTTAAAGAGAGTTTTATAAAATTATTGAATATACGTTTTATGGGCATTAAAATATAATTACACTTAAAGGTAATTATAAGGTACTTATTTGTAAGAAAGGAGAAGGCAACAAGCAATTTTTTGTATACATAAGTATAGAATACTTTTGAAAGTAAAAAAGAGTTTGCTGCCTAAAATTAAATATGATAAAAGAAAGTGATTTAAACAAATATTACGCTGAAATAGCAAATCAATTAAATGAAATAATTCCGGTAGAATGGAAAAGAATAATAATGTATGCTGAAGATTTAGGGGATTCTAGTAGTGTAAGTTTTTATTTTTATACTAAAGAAGATAATAATATTCATCATAGTGGGAATATACCAGAGGATTTTTCAGTATCTAGAAATATCTTCAGAAAATTATTGAGAGAATTACGCTGTACTATAAAAAATTTAAGAAATGAATTTGATAAAGAAAATGAAAAACTTTGGTACACATTAACTTTTACATTAGAAGAGGATTGGAGATTTAATGTAAAATTTGGATATGAAATAGATAATGAAATGAGTGACTTTGAAAGAGAAGTAATATGGGCATATAATGAAATAGGCTTAATGCCTAAAGGAGAATTTGGGAGAGAAGTTTTAGAAGAATATTTAAGAAATAGGGACTCATAAAAGTTACAAGGGAGTCAGATAATGATTGGGGATAAAGTTATATGCTTGAAAAAATAATAAGAGAAAATGATACGTATTTTTTAGAGGTATTGGATGATAGAATAATTATTAATGATAATTATGATGGAGTATTAATTTTTGACCTTGAAATGAATTTTATAAAAGCTATAAATATATTTGAGGATATAGTTGTATATGATTCATATGTTATAAGTAATAAAGAATTGATTTTGTTTTGTCCTTAAAATGAAAAAATGGTTTATATTGATTGCAAAAAAAATATAAGTAAGGTAATAGATATTGATGAAGAATTATCTCACATTGTTGATTTAAGATTATTTTCTATGAAGGATAATACATGTATTTTTGTTTCAGCACAAAATAAATATATAGAATTAAATTTGCAAAATAAAACTTTAAAAGAAGTTAGTAATACTACCTTTAAAAGTAATAAAGAAAACATTATTAATAAGGCTATAGAGGATAAAATAGGAGAAATTATAGATAAAGATGAGGACTATATTGATATAGATGTTAAAGAAAAATTATTTGTTATAAGTTATGAAGAAGAAATAGTTTTCTATAATGGAGAAGTAATTAAAGAAATATTACCAGAAGAAGAATTTATTTTTAGGAAAGCTAAGATTAGAAGATGTGGGGATAAAAATAAATTGATTATATTGAGTAATAATATAGAAGACGAAGAAATATCAACTATATCCATATTGAATATTTGATTTTTAATATGAAGTAAAAGAAGCTAAGGTTTGCCTTAGGAGGTTATAGAGGAATAAATTATTATGAAAATGAAACATATGATATTAGAATGTTATTGTGATTGTAAAGAGAAGAAATCAGGACTTTTATGTGAAAAAGATAATTTTAAAATAGGATCTTATTGTCTAAAGAATTCATGTGAGTACTTTTCTTATACTATAGCACCAAATGAAATAGCTTATTCAAATGAAAAAGGAATAGTTGAAAATGAACTAGATTTCATTGGATTTGGAGGAGATATGAATCCAGAGGATAAGGATAAGATTGAAGAATGTATTGGTAAGTGGCATGAAATTTGTACAAGAAAAATTGATGAAGCATATGAAGAGTATATGAATAAGGATGAAAAATAGAGAAGACTTAGCTGAAAGGTAACAAGCTATGATAAATGAAAAAAGATTAAAGGTTCTCTACGTCTTAATTACATATCCTAGTTTGAAGTAGGGAGGAATAAAGATGCCAGGAGAATATTTAACTTATTTTTGTGATTGCTATTATTTAATGATAGATTATGATGAAAGCTTAGAAGAAATAGTATTTGAATTTATAGAAAAAGAAACTGAAGAAAGAGTTAGGAATACTATTAATGAAATAGCAGCAGTACTTGAAAATAAAAATGAAGATATTTTAGAATATATCATAGAAAAAAGTGTTGTATTATCAACAGATAAAGAAGAGTTAAAGGAGTTGATTCAAGAAATTTCTGATGTATTCAAAGAAGTTAAAAAATAACTAGATGGAGGAATATGAATATGAAATTATTTCAAGAATATATTGATGAAATGAAAGAATATGAAGGTTTAAACAAAGGATGCATTATTGATGTTTTAAATTCTTATGTAAATGGATCAAACTTTTTAGAGCATTTAGATGATTTCTTAAATATGAGAGGTAGTAATGAGCAGTACTCTGGAGTAATATTTTCAAATGAGATGGATAAAGATGATGATGAGTATTTTGGTGAAAATAAGGTGATGTTTTTTTATAATCAAGGTGATGATGACTATGATGTTGCAGATTATGAAGAGTGCTATAAATATTTAGAAGCAACTGCAAACTTTTATATTAAGCATCATGAAAAGGAAAAGGAAGTGGTTATCAACCTATTAAAACAAATTAAAGAAAGGTACATCATTTAAATAGATTTCATATGGCAGCATAAAGAGAACTATAAAATGTGGGTTAGGTGATTAATATTAATGAATGATATAATATTAAAATTAGAAAATCATAAAAGGTGGATAGATTCATTAGGGAAGTTAGGAGAAAAATTAAACCTTGATGAATGTGATTTAAGAGAGTTAGATTATTCAAAATATTCATTTAAACAAGGAAGTATAACAGATTGTAAATTTTATGAAAGTGAACTTAATAATATAGATTTTTATGCGGCAACATTATGTTCATCTTCCTTTAAGAATAGTATTCTTAAAGAAGTAGATTTTCATAAAGGAGAATTATCTTATACTGATTTTTATAAGGCATATATTAGATGTTGTAGGTTTAGTAAATGTGATATTTCAGAAGCAGATTTTAGATATTGCAAAATAGAAGATTCTAATCTTGTAAATACTATTTTGTATATGACTGATTTTTCTTATGCTGAGTTAAGTAATGTAGATGTTTCAAGAGCTTCCTTTGATGAAACAATAGTTAGGGAAATTAAATTGAAAAATATAATTGGTTTAGAGGAAGTACAGATAGAATCTATAAATATAGGAACCTATGAAGAACCACAACTTTTATATGGAGAAGAAGCTAAAGCTTGGTTTCAGGATATTATAAAAGGGTAAATATGTATTTTAGATGATAGGAGCTAGAGAAAGGTGACGGGAGAATTTTTAACATATTTTTGTGACTGTTATTATTTAATGGTTGATTATGATCAAAGCTTAGAAGAAATAGTATTTGAATTTATAGAAAAAGAAACTGAAGAAAGAGTTACAAATACTTTTAATGAAATAGCTGCGGTAATAGAAGATAAAAATGAAGATATTTTAGAATATATCATAGAAAAAAGTGTTGTATTATCAACAGATAGAGAAGAGTTAAAAGAGTTGATTCAAGAAATTTCTGATGTATTCAAAGAAGTTAAAAAAGTTTAATTAAATAGTGGAGAATAGGGAGTATACAAT
>CAKVFO010000229.1 GCA_934746785.1 uncultured Clostridium sp.
AAGCCTAAATGGATCTATATTTTCTCTAATTCATCTATAAATGCAGGTCTCTTTTTATGTTGTACCTGTAATTCTCTAACAATTTTATATGTCTTTATATCACCAAACAACTCTCTATATCTTTTTATTATCTTACACACCTTTTTATATTCTTTTCTATTGCTAGCTAGCTTTGACATTTCATTTATATAAAAGCAATAAATTTCATCTACATCATCTTTATAATCCTTTATTAATAACTCATCATATTCTTCTATCCTTCTAACATCATCCTCAGTAAATTCCAATAACTCTTCTAAATCATTTTCTTTAATTAAGATTTGAGGATATAAATTCAATTTATTTAATCCCTTTTCCACAAATTCATTTTTTAATTTTGGATAAAAACTATCCCATTCATTAATATATAACTCTTTAAGATCTTCATAAAACTCAATATTACCACTAATAAGTAATTCTTTAGCCAGCCCTTTCTGCTCATCAATCATTTGAAGATTTTTATAGGCTATATATCTATATTTTTTCCATTTAATCACCAAACCTGCATAACTTTTATCTTTAATTTCTCCCTCTTGCGCTAATTTTAATACATTGTTGAAATCTTTATTATCAATACATTTATTTATATATAGTTCCCTAAAACCTGAATAATTAAGATTGCTATTTATGAATTCCTCTTCTTCTTCAGAAGTTCCATATGTACTAATTATTTGAAGTTTTATTAATAAAGCTTTCTCTTTATTATAATTTCCACTCCAATCATCATCATAATTTTCAATTATAGTATCTAATTTATCCAAAAACTTTCTTCTTAACTTCTCATCATCACAAAAGTAAATACAATTGCTTATTATTTCTAGTCTCCATTCCTCAAAACCATCATATAAATTGCTATCTGCTGCTTTTAATAATTTATTAAAAATTTTAGTTCTATCCTTTTTAAGAAATTCATCACTGTCCATACAAGTTTTATCTAAAAATTCTAAAGCTTCCCTTACAATGTCTCCTATTCCCCCATTTGAATCATCCATATAAGCTGTTGCTGATATCATTTTTGTTATAATAGCTATTGAAGTTTCTACTGCAACCATAGGCTTCTTATTATCAAAATAATAATCTCTTGCAGTACATAATATCTCATATACTTCTTTTACATAATTATCACACTGATGCCAGTTAACAAATCTTCTTCCCCCACCATATTTTTTAGTTATTTCCGACAAATACTTTTTGTTCTTTTTTATTTCCTCATCCTCTTCTAGTGTTATGTATTTAAATAAAATTCTTTCTTCTAAGCCCTCATATTCATTGCATAAATCTTCTATAATAGTTATTAATTTTTCTTTTGATTTTGATTCTAATAAACTACTTAATTTTTTGTCTTTCACCTGAAATACCTCCTTAACATATTATAAATATAACACAATTGTAATATTCTTTATTACAAAATCAAAGCAGCAGCCTCAACTTATAATTGAGGGCTGCTGCTTCCTACACTATCTTAACATTTTCTATTGTATGACATGGAGTTTGTCTAAACCACTCATTTTAGTGTAATTACTCTCTTATCAACTCTTAAATTTAATTACAATAAATCTTAGAATCCACAACTCCATCACTATCTTCATCTATAAGTAATGAAGTTTCATCATTTATATCAATAGATGAAGTATAAATCTTAGTCTCTGAGGAAATTTCAATATTATTTATCTCTTTCTTCTTCTGTAAATTATTATGTGAATCATACCATTCTATTGTAAAATTAATCTTCCCTTTATCTTTTGCATCAAATTCAATATTGTAGTTACTATCATCATCAATAGCTATCATTTTAACTTGTCCATATTTTCCCACTGTGTCTACACGTCCATAGGATGCTTCTGTTGATAAACTGTTTTTTGAAGTTAAAGTTTCATTGTCTTTTTCAATATTAACATCAACTGGTGCTTCCATTCTCATTACAACATAAGGTTCAGCCTCTGGCGTAGATGCTAACCCTTCATTTGATTCTTTATTCTTTAATGTATCAATTATCCAATTAATAGATTCATCTTTTGTAACAAGAGTTCCATGATTTACTCCTTCAAAGTATCTTATATGGGCAGCTGAATTTTCTAAATTACCCATAAGTGTTAATGAGTTTAAAGGAACTGTGCTATCACCATTGTTATCATATATTAGGGAATCTACTCCAATATCATCTAGAGTATTTCCATCTTTAAAAACTATAGAACTTATTGTTTTCTGATTAACTCCCGCTACAAAATAAGCATTACTAAAACTTCTAAGGAAATCTAAATTATCAGTATCTATAGACTTTTGAACTCTTATAGCATCATCAAATTTATCTCCAAATATAGCTTTACAATATCTATAATAAGTTGCATAATCAATATCTCTTACTTCTTGTGAATTACCATTTTTAAACTTACTCTTAAATACTGTAGATTTAAAATACTTTTCACTTGGGAATAATTCAGCTATTGAACTATAACCTGCCTTTACATTTCTACTTAATCCACAAAGTGATAATATATAATCTGCTAAATTCCATTTTGTATCTACTACTGCATTATCAAGAGCACATTTAATAATTTTAGGTGCACCTTCTAAGGGAGCCCCTAAAGATATAAACTTATGTATCTTACTTTTATCTTCTTTTGCATAATTAACAACTACATTTCCCCCCATACTATGAGATATTATATCAACGGAATCTGCCTTTATAGTGTTATCAATATAATCTTTCAACTTCTCTGCTGACTGTTCATTTCCTTGTCTAAAATCATAAGAGAAAAAGTATATTTCTCTATTAGGAAATTCTTCACATAGCTTGTCCATTAACTTCTTATATACATTTAGTAGTCCATATTCTCTTTTCTTAGTTGAAAGTGGTACTTCATTTATTCCTGGTTTTGCATATAGAGGTTTTGATATTTCTATATTCTTTCCTAGATTATAAATACTTGTGCTTGAGAAAGGATTTAAATTAACTTCAGGTCCCCATATTCTAGTTTTAAATTCTTCATCTGCATATAAGTTACTTCCCATAATTCCTGGTATAAGTATTATTGGTGGTTCTTCTGTTGTCTCTGCTTTTACTGAAATAGAAAAATTAGATAATAGTGAAAATAACAGTAATAAAGCAATTGTAATTTTAGATATTCTTCCTTTTATTAATTTCATTTTGCTCTTCCTAATTTACAAAAATATCTTTATATACCTTATTACAGTATTTATCGAAGATTTTTTCACTATTTGTTACCTATGATACTGTTCACCATAACTACGCCGAACCAAAACTTCTATCAACTATTTTTTACTCTCTAAAACTCAATCCAACAATACTACCTTCTTTATTTAGAAAAAATTCTATAGGCCCTAATAAATCATCCTGCATTGTAGTAAATACCACTTTATAATACTTATCAGATGAACCTGCATCTAAAATTTCACAATAATTCTCTGGCATCTTTTCTAATACTGTTACATCAGGGTTATAAAAATTTGTTATAGTCTGCAATTCATCTCTTAAGTTTTCCTCTAAATATTTATTACAAACCTCTACATAATAGTCTTCATCAACTATATCTTCATCTTTAGCTAATATTTGTTCTGAATTATACTGCTTTGTAATTCCACATCCTTTTAACCATAAAAATATGCATACTCCTAGTGCAATAAAAACTTTTTTCTTCATTCCCAATTTCCCCTTTATTATTGTTTTTTTATCTCTTCTCATCTTCTAAAATTATATACCGCGACTACCCTCCATATTGTATCATTTTTTCCAAATACTATTTTATTATTATTTCTAAGGCATTTGCTATAACCAGAAAAAAATAAGCAGCAAAGTTCTTACAAAAAAACTCTACCACTTACTCAAAAC
>CAKVFO010000230.1 GCA_934746785.1 uncultured Clostridium sp.
ATCTTCATTATAAGTCATAGAATCGTCTGTGATTTTATCCACTAAGCTTTCAGTGCCTTCTTTAACTCCTTCGCCAATGTCTTCTACTCCGTTTTTAACATTATCAGCTGCATTTTTAGCATCTTCTTTAGCATTGCATCCAAATAAAAGTGATGATACTGCAATACAAGATGCCATACATAATGCTAATAGTTTGCTTCTTTTCATAAAAAATCACCCCTAATTTGAATTCGAATTTATTATTTCAAATTAAGGGTGATTTTATACTTATAAATTATTTATTATCATCATTTCTTTTCTTTAATACTCTAACACCTGGGAAAATTTCTACAGTAGTTTCTTCAAGCTCCTCATCATTTAGAAAACTTTCATTATAATCTATATGATCAAAAGCATCTTCATATTCTTCATCATCAAATTTAAAGTTATTTTCTTTAGCAAAAGCTTCATAAGCGTTCTTTAATTCTTTATCTTTATCAAGGATGTCTTCTTCTTTATCCATGCTTTCTTCAGCTTCTTTTTGTGCTTGAAGCTCCTTCATATATTCATCTTCAAGGACTTTATTCTCCTCAACTGTCTTAGCTATATCTTCAATCTTTATGGCTTTAGTATCGTAGCCTTCCATTTCTAGACACTTTCCACAGTTGTCACAAATCTTATTTTCATAAATATCACAATAATCATCATCAGTGTATTTACACATTTAAGCCACCACCTATCAAAAATATCAAAGTTCATTATAACAAATTATTAACACATAATCAATTAAATATGCCTAATGTAAACAAAAGTTTTGAATTTCCTATATGTAAATAAAGGGCTGCTGCATTATAGTTAAATTCACATTTTACTCAATTTCAATTAAATTTAACTGTTTGTGCAACAGACCCTTTAAAAAAATTATATTAATTATTTTTTCTTTCTAAATACTACAGTACCTACAAAAGAAGATATTGCAGCAAAAGCTAAAGATACAGCTGAAGCAGCTGGTACACCTGTCTTAGGTAATTCAGTATCTTTTTCTACTTTAGTAGTTGTAGAGTTGTTTTCTTTATTATTTGTTGTAGAATCATTTTGTTTATTATCTTCTGATGGTTTTGTCACCATATTACCTGTATTTACTACTTTTAAAGTAGTTAAATTTGATATTTCAGTACCATCAGTAAATACAACTCCAATTTTATAATTTTCTTTAGTATCTAAATTTAATTCTTCAAATAATTTAGTATTTAAAGTTATTGAACCATTTGAAGTTGTAAAGTATTCATTAGATGCTCTTCCTTCTAATTTTCCTATAATTTTATTTTTAGTTATCTTTATACCATTAACTAATATATAGTCTACATCTTTGTTCGCTAATTTAGATGAAACAATTTTAATATTAGTTGGTTTATTTGGATTATATAAAACAGATTCACCTTTATCAACATTTACAATGGTACTGTTTTCTAGCTCTGGTTTATCTTCTGTTGGAGGATTTACCTCTGGTTTATCTTCTGTTGGAGGATTTACCTCTGGCTTGTCTTCTGCAGGAGGATTTACCTCTGGCTTGTCTTCTGCAGGAGGATTTACCTCTGGCTTGTCTTCTGCAGGAGGATTTACTTCTGGTTTATCTTCAGCTGGAGGAGCTATTTCTGTTGGGTTACCAGCCTGTACATTATTAATAGTAACATCTATTGGAGTAGAATCATCCCCTGCTGTAACACTGATTTGTCCTTTATTATTTACTTTAATATTATTAATATTTATATTAAGTATAGGCCCATTATCGTTTTGTAGCTTGCCTCCATTTAAAACTTTACTTACGATGTCACCATTCTCTTTTATTTCAATATCATTAGCAGAATTTATTATATCAACCTCTGTTGAATTATCATCTTTTTGTATAGCTACTAGTATTTGATTTTCATTTCCTGGAACTAATTTTATATCTTGAACATTTGTATATGTATTTATATCATATTCAAACATATCATTGATTCCCTTAAGAGTGAATGTTTTTAAGTTATTATTTCCACTTCTTGCGTTAACTGTTTCTTCTACTATTCTATAAGTTTTACCATGGTTGATACTTAAAGTATCTTTAACTGTTCTATTATCAATATAATTTAAAGAATTTAGATATATTTTATCAAGATTTGCCCCCTTTATTAATATATTTCCATTACTAAATGCCGTTATATAATTTATAGAAGCATCATTATTAGAACTATGAGAACTTGGAATTATCTTAACTTCACTATCTCTATTTCCAGCTCCATCAAATTGAATTAAAAATCCATCCTTCTTATTTGGTTCTGAAGATTTAACAGCATATCCTGAAATTAAGAATTTTTCATTATCTAATGCAGCTAAACCAAGAGATTTGATTTCTGTATATTCAGATGATAAATACTTTGCATTTTTAATAACTTCACCATTAATAACTTTACCACTTTCAGTTATTATAAGTATAGAAGTTTCTTTTTTTGAATTTTCACCTATAATGATAATTTGTTTATTACCAAGAAAATCAGCCAATACTGGAATAAATTCTTCGACAATAAAATCTCCTGACTTTGTTTTTAAAGTAGTTTTATTTTTTGCTTTATCAACTGTAAGATCAAGTTCAAGCGCGATTTGAGTTCCATCTTCTAACTCTTCAGCAATATTTATACCAATCATTTCCTCTGTACCTACTTTAACAGAGTCGTTGCTGAAAACTTGTTTGTATTTAAAATTATTAGATATATATACAATGTTATAAGAACCATCATTGTTGTCAGTCATTTCTTCAATTAATACTTCTCCAAGATTTTCTTTATTTATCCACTTATCTGGTGACTGAAGTTCTTGTAGTATTATATTATCACTCTCATCTTTTATAGCTCTAATCTCTTTACCACTAGATAATGTTAATGTATAAACAACTTCAATATTATCTTGATCTGCTGCTCTGACAACAGCTGATTTTAAATTTTCATTAATCATATTAGTTTTAGCATTAACTATAGTTGCAGGAAAATTGCCTGCTATTAAACCAGTTGCTAAAAGCATTGCAATTTGCTTTTCTTTTTTGTTTTTCATAAAGTTCATCCTCTCGTTTTAATATTATATATTTTGTTATCGTTAATTTTTTTGTCGAATTTAGTATATAGAGCGTTTTTTTTTCTTAAAATTAAGTTTTTTTTTAAAATTATATATGTTTTTTGATTTTACTGAATATTATTTATATTAATTGGATATACTAATAGTTGTTGAAGTTTTTATAGAACATAAGTTTGAAGAACATAAGTTTGAAGAAAACTTAATGTTATGATATAATACAAAAAAGAGGTGTTAATATGATTGAGAACAAAGATAAACAATCTGAAATATATAATTTTTTAAAGACATATACAGAAACAAAAGGATATCCACCATCAGTAAGAGAAATCTGTGAAGCAGTATCTTTAAAATCAACTTCTACTGTTCATGGACATCTTAAAAGATTAGAAAAAAAAGGCCTAATAAAAAGAGATCCAACTAAACCAAGGGCTTTGGAAATTGTTGAACTAAATACGAATAAAAAAGAAATGCTTAATATCCCTATTGTAGGTAAAGTTACAGCAGGTCTTCCTATATTAGCTACAGAAAATGTAGAAGATACGTTCCCAATTCCTCTTGAATTTATAAAACATGATAGAGAATTATTTATGCTTAGAGTAACTGGAGAAAGTATGGTTAATAAAGGTATTAGAGATGGTGACCTTGCAATTATAGAAAAAGCTGATAGTGCTATAAATGGTGAAATTGTTGTTGCATTAATAGATGATGAAGCTACAATTAAAACTTTTTACAAAGAAAAAGATCATATAAGATTACAGCCAGAAAATGATACTATGGATCCAATTATAG
>CAKVFO010000231.1 GCA_934746785.1 uncultured Clostridium sp.
GTGACACAGAAGGAAGACCAAAGGGAAGTTACAGCATTTTAGACAGCAGTACAAAAGTAGAATATGACTGGTATTTTAGAGCAAATAATACTAAATTAACTTTAGAAAGTAATTATGTTATAAAAGATGTAGTCAAATATAATGAAAGTGGCTATGCATTCTTTTGTTATAGGTTTATAGGAACAGATTTTTCTAAGAATATTGAAGATTTAAAGATTAGTATTCATGCACCTAAAAGCTGCAGTATGGAAATTAAAAATAACTCTAGAATGAATTATAAGGTATATGATGATTATGTAGAGTTAAGTACAAAAGACAGATCTGGAATTGTAAAAGTTAATGTTGCTATGGACAAGAATGTATTTATGCCAACTATAGGAAAGATAAGTAAAGAGATTACGGATGCAGTAGAAAGTGCAGATGAGAAAGTTAACAGTAAAGATGTAGAGAAATTTAAACCAACACCAGTAATTATAGTTATCTGCCTTCTTGCTGTAGTGTGTCCTATTGCTATAATTTTCATATTTATAATTAATAAGATAGTTAAATCAGTAAAGTATAAGAAATTAGCACAAGACCAAGAGTTTATTGGTTCTATAATTAATGAATTTAAAATCAATAATATTACACCTTTTGAAATGGCAAAGATTATGGGGGTAAAAAAGATTGGTGTAAATGAATTTAAACTTATTTTTCTAGAACTTTTAAGAAAAAAAATTATAAGTATTGATGATGATAAGATTTTTATATATTCTTCAATGGATACTAATATAAAAAGTTTTGAAACAGCAGCATTAAAAGAAATGATGAAGTATTTACAAGTAGATGCAGAGGGTAGAGAGTATTTAATTATGGATGATTTGTCTAAAATACTTAAAAACTCTAAAACTATAAGTAAAATTACAAAATCATATAGTCATAAAGATGTTTCTAGATATAAGAAAAAATATAAAAAAGAGCTTAATATTTTAAGGATTTATTATAGCCGTTATGCAATAGGTTATACAAATGATATGAAAGAAGTATTATATCAGTATAAAGAAAATAAATTTATTGAATTAGAAAACTTATATTATATGGCAAGTAGTTTATTAGTCACTAGAAGAAGTGCAGATGTGTACTATAATGATTATTATAGAAATAATAGTTATAATAATTATGATGCATTATACTATATGGATTATCATTCACAAAGATATGAAGATCCTAATGCTTCTAATAATAGTGGTACAAGCTGTTCTAGCTGTTCTAGCTGCTCAAGCTGTTCAAGCTGCTCAGGATGTGGCGGTGGAGGTGCTGATTAAACTTATGGAAAAGCATGTACTGCAATGGCATATAACTCATAAATGTAATTTAAGATGTCTGCACTGTTACCAAGAGGATTATAAGCAGGATTTAAACTTTGAAGAGATTAGAAAGGTATTTTTTGATTATCTTGATTTCCTAAAAAAGAATAATTTTAAAGGTCATATAAACATTACAGGGGGAGAACCCTTTCTTCATCCAGATTTCTTTAAGGTAATAAGTATGTTTGAAGAGAATAATATAACCTTTGGAATTTTAACTAATGGTACACTTTTAAATGAAGAAAAAGCTCAGAAACTTTCAAACTACAAAAAGCTTTCTTTTGTTCAGATAAGTTTAGATGGAACAAGAAGAATGCATGATGAGATAAGAGGAGACGGTAATTTCAAGAAAGCTATAAATGGAATTAGACTTTTAAATAAGTATAATATACAATCTATGGCGGCTTTTACAGCTCATAAAAAGAATATTCATAAGCTAAGAGCTGTAATAAGGCTTTGTAAAAGAGAGAAGGTAAAAGTCTTTTGGGCAGACAGGCTTATACCAACTAACAGTTATGAAGATATGTTAAGTACAGAGGAATTTTTAAGTATGGCAAAGCTTTTACAGAAGGAATCAGTAAGGGCAAAAGAAAGTAAAAGATGTGTAACTGATATAAGAGTTAATAGAGCATTGATGTTTCTTGGAGGCTCAAATACAATTTATCATTGTTCAGCAGGAATAAATCTTTTGACAATACTAGCAAATGGTGATTTACTTCCTTGTAGAAGAATGCCAATTGTTATAGGTAATACTTTGGAAAATTCTATTATTAACTTATGTGAAAGTAGTAGTGTTATAAAAGCTTTAAAAGATAATCAGGTACCTATAGAATGTAATAGATGTTATAAGGCTGACAAATGCCGAGGAGGTCTTAAATGTTTATCCTATGCAGTGACAGGTGATTTTAGTATTAAAGATATAAATTGCCCTATTTCTTCAGGTTATCTAAAAAGTGCCAAAAGAAAACTTGGAGAATAGACATAATAATAGGTAAAATAATGTAACATATGTAACAGACTAAAAAGGAATAGTATGTTAAACTATAATAAAACTACTAGTATTTATACAGGGAGATAAAATATGCATTACGGAAATTTACAAAAGGTAAAACCAGGGAAAGAAAGAAAATACTCTATTACACCACATATACCAGGTGGCTTTATTAGCTGTGAAAAGTTAGAGAATCTTGCTAAAGTAGCTAAAAAGTATAATGGTGTAATTAAAATTAATTCTGGTCAAAGAATATTAATAACTAATTTAAAAGAAGAAGACCTTCCGGCAGTTTGGAAAGAACTTGATATGGAACCAGCTGTTTATGCTGTTAACTCAGTAAAGAATATAGAAATGTGTCCAGCAGAATTCTGTAAAAGATGCAAGGTAAATACTATGCCAATTGCAATGAAGCTTATGAAGAAATATGGTAGAAAAGAAATGCCCTGCAGAACTAAAATAGGTGTTGCAGCATGTAGAAATGCCTGTGGAAGTGTATATTCTAAAGATGTAGGAGTTATAGGAGATAAAAATGGATTAATGGTTGTAGCAGGGGGATCTGGAGGATACCATCCAAGAGTTGCAGACATTATTAAAGATAAGCTTAGTGAAGAAGAAGCTTTAAAAATTATTGATAATATATTTGAGTTTTATAAAGATAAGGCAGAACTTGGTGAAAAGTTAAGCTTTATGATTGAAAGAATTGGACTTGAGATATTTAAAGAAAATGTAATTAAGTAATACCTAAAGGGTGCTGTTGTACTATAAGTTAAATTGCTTTGGTTAAAAGATTAAATTTAACTTATACTACAGCAGCATTCTTTTTAACGTATAGGAAATTAAATATTTATTCCTTTTTTTACATTATAATATATAAAGTGTATACTAATAAAGGAAGTTATAAGTTGAAAAATACTAGAGATAAAATTAGAAGGAGAGATTAGATGGAAAAAGCAATAGAAAGAACAGAATCTTTAAGACTTGGTATTATGCTTGCATTTATTGGAGGATTTATGGATGCATATTCATATATTTGCCGTGGAGAAGTTTTTGCTAATGCACAGACCGGTAATATGCTTTTAGTTGGTGTAAATTTATATGAAGGAAAATTTGATAATGTCATTCACTATCTATTTCCAGTAATGTTTTTTGGAATTGGTATTCTTATAGCAGAAATACTGAGATATAAACTAGAGAACAAGGATCTTTTTCACTGGAGACAGTTAAGTATTTTGTTAGAAGCTTTAGTATTGTTTGGCGTAGGTTTTATGCCGCAATCTATGAATCTAATAGCAAATAGTCTTACTTCATTAGCCTGTGGAATACAGGTTGAAAGTTTCCGTAAGATAAGGGGAAATGGCATTGCAACAACAATGTGTATAGGGAATTTTAGAAGTGCTAATGAAAATATGTTTAAATATTTTAAAGAAGATAATAAGGGGGCAGGAGAGAAGAGTTTGTTATATTTTTTCATTATATTATGTTTTGTAATAGGA
>CAKVFO010000232.1 GCA_934746785.1 uncultured Clostridium sp.
CAAATGTTAATGGATGGACTTTAAAGATTAAGAAGAGTGATATTAATATAAGTTCAAGCTGGAATGTTACAGTTAATCAATCTGGAGATTACTATGTGATTACACCAGTAAGCTACAATGCATATATAGCAAAGGGTGCAAGCATTGAATTCGGTATTCAGGGATCAGGAAGTATAGGAAATACAATATCTTATACCTTAAGTTAATAGTATAATAGTTAAAAGATGTCTAGTGTAATGCTAGACATCTTTTTATTATTAAAGAAATTATATTCTAGTATTATTAAAGATATTATTTTGTTTTTTAGAACCTTCTGGTAGCTGATAAAGCTGCTTACTGCATTAAGGTATGGCGTCGTCATTTTAAGCGTATAATTACTAAAAAATTCTAAAGAGCTATAAAACTTTATAATTATTAATAATTACATAATAAAAATAGTTTATTATTCATATTAATAATAGAATAAGTGATGTATTGGGGGCTGATTCTGTGGAAAATGTAAAGGACTATAATATTTTAATAAAATTGATTTTGCTGTTTGCAGTGTTGGCGGCGTTTACCTTTGGTGTTAAATATTATTTTCAGCCCTTTATAACCATAGTGATTCTTTTGATTGTTACTAAACCTTTATATGATTTAATGTTAAAGGCTAAGGTTCCATCGAAAATAGCTGCAGCTATAAGTATATTGTTTATAAATATATTTATGGTAGTGTGTATAATCTATCTTGGTAATTCTATATATAATATTGTAATTAGTTTTTATAGAAATAACTTATATAAATTCGAAGGGTTTATTGATAACTTTATTAATTTTTTTAATGTTAGAAGTACTTCAGATAATGGATATAATATTTTAGATAATGATTTTATAAAAAGTGGTGCTATATCTACAGGGGAATGTTTTTTTTCGTATTTTATAGGGAATATATCTGTATTCTTTTTGCTTATAGATAGAGATAAAATATCTAATTATTTTAGAGGTCTTATACCTGAAAGATTATTTATTAGGGTAAGAAAACAAAAGAAAAATATAAAAAGTATGGTTGTAATAGAAATTATATTAGTATTAATATCTACTTTGGAAATTACTTTTGGATTTACAATACTAAGAATAGGACATCCAATATTTTTAGGGATTGTATGTGGAGTGTTAGATATTTTACCTTATGTAGGAACAATAATTGTATTTATTCCTATAATCATATACAATATTATTATAAAAGAATATATTGTGTCATTTGGATTAATTTTATTATATATTTTAGTCCAGGTATGTAGAGAAATATTAGAAGCTAAGTTTTTAAGTAATAAATTAGATCTGCATCCTTTACTTATTTTATTATCAATATATATAGGCATAAAGATATTTGGAATGATAGGAGCCATAGTTGGTCCTATCTATGGTCTTTTAGCTAAAGAAATTATAGATAATAAAGGGTAAAACAATAGAAAAACTTAAGGAGGAAGTGACAAGATGAAGGGAATATCTATTTTAGGAGCTACAGGATCTATTGGTGAACAGACTCTTGATGTAATTAGAAAATCTAAAGATGATTTTAAACTTATAGGAGTAAGTGCTAATTCATCAGTAGATAAGATGAAAAAGATTATTGAAGAGTTTAAGCCAGAATATGTAGCTATGATGGATGAAAAAAGTTCATTTGAAATTAAAGAGTTTTGTCTTTGTAATAATTATAAAGTTAAAGTCTTTGGAAAGATGGAAGGTTTAATAAAGATTGCTACATTAGAAGAAGTTGATATAGTTGTTACTTCGGTGGTTGGTATGATTGGACTTAAACCTACACTTGCAGCAATTGAGGCTAAAAAGGATATAGCTTTAGCTAATAAAGAAACCTTAGTTGTAGCTGGTGAGATTGTTATGAAGAAAGCTATGGAAGAAGGAGTTCAAATACTTCCAGTTGATTCTGAACATGGGGCTATATTCCAATGTATTCAAGGAAATGATAAAAAAGCTTTAAAGAAAATCATTCTTACAGCTTCAGGAGGACCTTTTAGAGGTATGTCTTATGATGAGCTTAAAGAAAAAACAGTAGAAGAAGCTTTGAATCATCCAAATTGGAGCATGGGAAGCAAGATAACTATAGATTCTGCATCTTTAATGAATAAAGGTCTTGAAGTTATTGAAGCACATTGGCTTTTTAATTGTGACTATGAAAATATTCAAGTGCTTGTACACCCACAGAGTATAATACACTCTATGGTGGAATATAAAGATGCAAGCATTATGGCACAGATAGGGGCTCCTGATATGAGGCTTCCAATACAATATGCTTTAAATTATCCAGAAAGAAAAGAAAGAGTAGCTGATGAAATTGATTTTTATGAAATTTCAAAACTAACTTTTGAAAAACCAGATATGGATACATTTAAATGCTTAAGACTTGCTTTTGAAGCAGGGAAAACGGGAGGATTAATGCCTACTATTTTAAATGGTGCAAATGAAGTAGCTGTGGAACTTTTCTTAAATAGAAAAATTAAGTTCTTAGAAATTGCTGATATTATTGAAGAAGCAATGAACAATTTTAAAGAAGAAGCAGAAAAGTTAGAACTTACTATTGATAATATTCTTAAAATAGATGAAAAGGTGAGACAATACGTTAGAAATAGGGAGAATTAGGAGGGGTAAAAGTGAATTATTTATTAGCAATTCTGGGGCTTGGAGCTATTATTATAGTCCATGAACTTGGACATTTTATATTAGCAAAGATAAATGGAGTAAAGGTTAATAGCTTTACAATTGGGTTTGGTCCTAAGATAATAACACACAAGGGAAAAGAAACGGAATATGCATTATCAATACTACCAGTAGGTGGATATGTTGAGATGGCAGGTATGATGAGTGAAGAAAATATGGAAGAAGCAGATAAAGAGGCTGAAGCTGAAATAGATCCAGAAAGATTATTTAGAAATAAGTCGGCTCTTCAAAGATTATCAATAATTATAGCAGGCCCTATTATGAATATAGTCCTTGCATTATGCTTATTTACTACTATATATAATACCTTTGGATTTGCAGATACTAAACTTGCAAGTGTAGTTGAAAATAGTCCAGCTAGTGAAGCAGGATTATTACCAGGAGATAATATAAAAAGAGTAAATGGAAATAAGATATATACTACAGAAGATATTAGTATTGAGGTTTCAAATGCAAAAGATAATGAAATGACTATGGAAGTAGACAGAAATGGAGAACTTTTTGAAATTGATGTTACTCCAAGATACGATGAAGAACAGAAAGTTTATCTTGTAGGTATAGGGTTTGATGTTGTAAGAAATCCTAGTATTTCAGAAAGCGTAAAACATAGTGTTAATGAAACTTTTACTATGGTTATTCAAAATTGCAAATCCATTGCTAAATTGGTTACAGGTAAGGGAAGCTTTAAAACAGATATTGGGGGACCAGTTGCCATAGTGAAAATGTCATCAGATGCTGCAAAGGCAGGAGTTTGGAGCCTTGTAAAATTAGTAGCATTTATGTCAATAGGAGTAGGTATATTTAACTTTATTCCAATGCCTCTTTTAGATGGAGGAAGATCGATTCTTTTATTAATTGAACTTATAACAAGAAGAAAAGTACCTGCAAAGGTTGAGAATGTATTAAACACAATAGGAGTTGTTTTCTTGTTTGGGCTTATGATAATTGTTACAATAAAGGATATACTATTTCCAATGAGCTTTTAAAGGAGAAATAATATGAAAAGAAAAGAAACAAGATTAGTAAATGTAGGTGGCGTGAAAGTTGGTGGTAATTCCCCAGTTTCTATCCAGTCTATGACTAATACAGATA
>CAKVFO010000233.1 GCA_934746785.1 uncultured Clostridium sp.
CGACTGGTTGTGATTTGGAGCATAAAAATATTACTTCTATCCTCCAATTTTGCTTTTAGAACCTTTTGACAGGCTGTGACAAAGCTGCTTCCTGCGCTGAAAAGCGTGGCATCAGCCACTTTGCTCTATTGACAAAATTCAAATTAGTGGGATAATTAGTATTAAATATAAAAATAGAAATCAATAATTGAAAGGATGTTTAAGAAGAGATGAAAGAAGGGGAATTTGGTAATTCTGATAAGCCTCCCTTGTGTATTGACTGTAAAAGGTTTAAACATGGCTTCTATTTAAGAGAATGATTTAAGTAGTATTTTTCATAATTAAAAATCAATATTTTATATATTTTGGAGGAGATTATATTGAAATCTATACTACTTATGCTGTGTTTTCAGTTTATACTAATATTTTTTAATGCCATTTTTGCCTGTGCAGAAATTGCAGTTATATCTATGAAGGATAACAAGCTTCAGAAGCTTTCAAAAGAAGGAGATAAGAGAGCGAAGAGGCTAATAAACATTACAAAAGAACCTGCTAAATTTTTAGCAACTATTCAAGTAGCTATCACCTTGTCAGGATTTTTAGGAAGTGCTTTTGCAGCAGATAATTTTTCTAGCATACTAGTTGATTGGATTTTAGGTATGGGAATAAATATTCCATCTCATACATTAGATACTTTATCAGTTATTTTTATTACAATTATATTATCATATGTTACTTTGGTTTTAGGAGAATTAGTTCCAAAGAGAGTTGCCATGAGAAAATCAGAAAGTATTGCTCTTGGAATGTCAGAATCTATTACAATTATATCAAAGGTGTTCTCACCAATTGTAAAACTTTTAACTGCATCTACTAATGGTGTATTGAAGTTAATTGGTATAGATCCAAATGCACAAGATGAAGAATTGACAGAAGAAGAAATAAGAATGCTGCTAGAAGAAGGTAGTAAAAAAGGTGTAATAGCAGAGGATGAAAATGAGATAATTCAAAATGTATTTGAATTTAATGATTTAACAGCTGGTGAAGTAGCAACTCATAGAACACAATTATCTGTGTTATGGATGGAAGAATCTGAGGATATATGGGAAGATACTATTAAAAGTAGCTATCATAGATTTTATCCTATTTGCAATGAGTCTATAGACAATGTTGTTGGTATACTAGATTCAAAGGCATATTTTAGATTAGATAATAAAAATAAAGATAATATTATAGAAAAGGCAGTGAGTAAACCTTATTTTGTGCCAGAAGGAGCAAAGGCAGATGTAGTATTTCGCCATATGAAGGAGTCTAAAAACTATTTTGCAGGTGTATTAGATGAATATGGTGGAGTACTTGGAATAATAACAATGAATGACTTGATAGAGCAACTTCTTGGAGATTTTATTACACAGGCACAAGATGTAGAAGAAGAGCCTGAAATTAAACAAGTTGATTCAAATACATGGAAAATTCTTGGTTCTGCATTTTTAAATGATATTGAAGATGAATTAGATATTACTTTGCCTAAGGAAGACTTTGATACCTTTAATGGATTAGTTTTTGGAACTTTAGGTGAGTTTCCTGAGGATGGAAGTAGTATTGAATTTGAAATAGCTGGTCTTTATATAAAGGTAATTGAAATTAGGAACCATAAAGTGGAACAAGCTATTGTACGTGTTTTATAATAATTTTTGATACTAGCCGTAATAGAAAATGAGGGTTCAAATGTTAAAGTGTACCTTCTGTCAAGGACACAATAAAAAAGAGCTATATAGCAAGGAGCTGATTTCTGTATTGAACAGGAGTCAGCTTTTTTAACGTATAGGAAATTCAAAACTTTTTTTGAGAGCGAGTGCTGATTATTACTGGCTTTCTGATATGTAAGTTGGTAAATACGTTAAAAAATAATTATATGCCGCAAAAGAACCGAAAAGCAAAATAATTAAATTGTATTTTAAAAGGAGTAAGGGAGATGTTATTTGTTCATAAGAAGTTTAAAGACTATCATTAAGTCTACTATTAACAAAATAAGTACTAAAATAAATGCCAAAGTAGTTATGGTTTTATCTTTATGTTCAACTTTTCTTTATTTACATAAATGATTAATAAATGTAAACGAGTATAGTATTGGAGGTGGTGGATATTTCAAGGGTGGAAATTAAAAATGAAGCTTTAAAGTATGGAACATATAAAGCTAAAACAGAAAAAGTCATAGATTATCTAAGTGGAATTAAAAACAGAGTATCAGGAGCCTTTCAAGGTAAAACTAGAGATGAAATGATTGAAAGTATAAATCTTCTGCAAAATAGAAGCAGAGATTTAGGAGAAGATTTGCAGAGTTTTAGGGCAAGCCTTGAAAATCTTGAGGAAGATGTACTTCAAGAAGAAAGGAGACAGGAGAAAATACGTAACAATAAAGAGGAGGAACGCAGGAGAAAGGCTGACATCAGTAAGTAGTCAGCTGTAAGATAAGTTATGGGGACAATCAAATTAGATAAGGATGAGATGCTGAAAATAGCAGGGGAGCTTTCAGCATTAAAAAGCGAAATTAATTACATATTAAATAAACTTTCGGAAACTGAGAATGTTTTAAGAAGGGAAAACAGTTTTAGTACATATAGTCAAGAAAGAAAATTAAGTGATATTCAGGATTTAGCTTATAATCTTGTAAGAGAGTTTGATAAGATATCAGACAACTTCTATTAGAAATATTATTGCTGTTAACTCTATGAATAATACTTATTTTAATAGTGATAATACAAAGAGTGAAAATAAAGAAGAAACAGCATTTAATAAGTTAAAAGAACTTGCTCAAGAGTGCTGGAAACTTCTAGATAATGAGGAGTTTATAGCTGAGTTTAATGAGGAATATCCAGAGCTAAGTATTCTTTTTAAGCCAGTACAAGGTTTAATGGGAATTAGTGATGGAGTTTTAAAGTTTGCTAAGGATATGACTTTTGGACTTGGTAGTGATGTTCTTGGAATGTTAAGCTATGAATATAAAGGCCTTGTAGAACAAGTATAGATACAAACATAGTAAATGGAAATCCATATACTGCAACTAGATTTATTTCTGATATTGCTATAAACATAGGAGGCTTATTCTTTGGAGCTGGTGAGATTAAGGCAGCAGCTGGTGTTAAGAAAGCTGATAATGTTATTGATGGGGTAAGGGTAATTGATAAGGTTAGTGATGCTGGAAAATTAAATAGTAGTAGAATAAATTATTTAAGAAGTAAATATGGAAAGTTTACAAGTGAGCAGATTAATAATAGAATTAATTTGCGTGGAGCTGTTGATACTGAAATAGATAGATTATATAAATCAGGGCTTAGTAAAAATGATATAGGACCAGCAGTTGCAGGAGTTTTTGATATTAAAACTGGCAAATATTATTTTGGTATTAATGATCGTAAAGGTAAGGTGCCAAAAGTGTGTCATCCATTAATTAAAAAGAGAATTGATGATATGCCAATAGAAACTTATAAGAGTTATGAAAAATGGACATTAGGGGAGGGGTCTCATGCTGAGGTATATGCATTAAATATGCCAAGATGCCCACACTGTGAATATATAACAGATGGAGCAAGTTATTTCCCAGAGGTGTTGAAGTATGGAAAGTAATATGTTAACAAAAGAGTATGTGTTGAATAATGGAATTGATTTTGATGATGATGATATTTTAGAACAAGAATATTTAAGTGATAGAATTTTGGATAATTCAAAAGAAGGTGAAGGAAAACCTTTTACAGGATTGACCTATGAGG
>CAKVFO010000234.1 GCA_934746785.1 uncultured Clostridium sp.
GTCTATAACTGATTGTATAGTAATCTGTGGTATAGTATTTTTTATATTATTAATAGCTACATTTACAGCATCATAGTTTGTACTATTATTGATTGTATTAATATCATTATTTATTAAAGCCATTTCATTTTTAGTTATAGTTTCAATTAAATTAGATTTTTCTGCTTCTAGCTTTTGTTGAATTTCTACTTGCGCAGCTTTTTTATCATTTACTTCTGATAATCTGCTCTTTGTTTCTGTATTTAAATTTTCTAATTCTTTCTTTTTAGTGGAAATTGTGTTTTTTGAATCATTTTCTTCAGTTACTTGTTTATTTAACTCGTTAATAAGCTTTGTATCTTTTTTTATAATTTCATTGCATGCTGTAACCCTATCTATTAAATCAGATAAGCTTGATGATTCAAAAAGAAAAGAAATATAATTGACAGCTGTAAATCCATTATTCTTATACATTTCTCGAAGTCTACTCGAAAGAATTTTTTCATTTTTGCTTATGTCATTTTTTAAGCCGCTTATTTTATATTCAGCTATTTCAATTTGCCTTTTATGTTCTTCAATAGAAGCTTCATTAGTAGAAATTTTTGATTGTAAATCATTTATTTCAGTACTTGTTTTTGATAACTCTTCATTTAAATTTTTGAGTTTATCAGATACTTCTACAAGTTGTGTTTTACTTGCATCTGTTTCTGGTGAAGCATTAGTTATTGTAGTAGTGGTAAATATAACAGATACAATAACTAATGCTGTAATTAATTTTTTCATAACGTCCCCCATATCTTTTTTTAGGAATAAAAGAGTTGCATAATAAAAATCTACTTTTCCTATTTAATAATGGTTTATTTATATAAGTTTTACTTAATAGATATTAAATAAAACTATCATAAAAATTACCTATGTACAAGACTATAACAATTATAATAACACACTTTGTGAAAAAGAACAAAGGAACATGCTATATGGAAAAAGTTACATTGAATTGCAAAGTATACTTTACAAATACTAAATATATAAAAATAAAGGAGAGTGTATCTTATGGTTAAGGAAAAGAAGATTAAAGATAAATTTGAGACATTATCTAAACAGATTGAACCCAAACCAGAAATTTTTAAACATTGTTTAAGAGCTTTTTGGGTTGGGGGATTAATCTGTACGATAGGTCAACTTATAAATAATTTTGTGTTAAATTATGATTTTACAAAAGAAGAAGCAGCAGCTATTACTTCTATAGTAATGGTATTTTTAGGTGCATTATTAACTGGTATAGGTATTTATGCGAAGATTGCTGAATATGCAGGTGCAGGTACAGTAGTTCCAATTACTGGTTTTTCAAATGCGGTTGTATCTCCAGCTATAGAATTTAAAAAAGAAGGATTCGTTTTTGGAGTAGCTGCAAAGATGTTTACAATAGCAGGACCTGTTCTAGTTTATGGTATAGGTTCGTCGGTAATAATAGGCATTATTTATTATATTATTACGTTGTTTTAATGGAGGTGTAAGGTATGAAGCTTGAAAAAAGAATAGGAGAACAAACAATAAAATTGAAAAATCCTCCTAAAATTATATCTACTTTTTCAATAGTGGGGCCTAAAGAAGGAGAGGGACCTTTAAAAGACTATTTTGATAAGATATTAGATGATGATACTTGTGGGAAAGATAGTTATGAAAAGGCAGAAAGTGAAATGATATTTACAGCAATATCGCAAGCTATAAAAAGGGCAGGACTTAAAGAAAAGGATATTAATTATTTATTTTCAGGGGATTTATTAAATCAAATTATTTCTTCAAGCTTTGCAGCAAGGCAGCTTAATATTCCTTTCTTTGGATTATATGGAGCCTGTTCTACTATGTCTGAATCTTTAAGTCTTGCATCTTTGATAATGGATGGAGGATATGCAGAACATGTAGTGGCAGCTACATCATCACATTTTAGTTCCGCAGAAAGACAGTTTAGATTTCCTTTAGAATATGGTTCTCAACGATCAAGAACAGCTCAATGGACGGTAACAGGTTCTGGAGCTATGGTTTTAGGTAAAGAAGGAGATTTTCCGGAAGTAAGGTATGTAACAACAGGAATAGTAAAGGATTATGGAATAAAAGATCCTAATAATATGGGAGCAGCTATGGCACCAGCAGCAGCTCATACTATATATATGCATTTAAAGGAAACTGGAAGAAAGCCAGAAGATTACGATATTATTGCTACAGGTGATCTTGGAATTGTAGGTAAAAAGATAATGGATCAATTACTACTAGAGTATGGATATGATTTGACAAAAAATCATTTAGACTGTGGAGCTTTGATATTTAATGAGGAAGCACAAAATACTGAATCAGGAGGAAGTGGATGTGGATGTTCAGCTGTAGTTTCTTCGGGATATTTATATAAGAAGTTAATGAAGAGAGAGTTAAAGAAGGTTTTATTAGTATCTACAGGAGCTCTTATGAGTACTACATCTTCGCTTCAAGGTGAAAGTATACCAGGTATAGCTCATGCAGTATCTATAGAAATTGATTAATTAATAGGAGATGATTTTTTTGGAATTAATTAAAGCTTTTGTGGTTGGGGGACTTATTTGTGTTATAGGACAAATATTAATGGATACAACTAATTTAACTCCTGGAAGGATATTAGTTATGTTTGTTACATTAGGTGCAATTATAGGTGCTTTTGGCTTGTATGATAAAGTAGTGGATTTTGCAGGATGTGGTGCTACAATTCCATTGCCTGGTTTTGGAAATACCCTTGCTAAATCTGCAATAAAGGAAGTTAATGAAGTAGGACTTTTAGGAGCTTTTACTGGAGGAGTTAAAGGAACTGCTGGAGGTGTTACGGCTGCAATATTTTTTGGATATATGATGGCATTAATATTTAATCCTAAAACTAAAAAATAAATATAATTATATTAAAGGGCAATTGTTTGATATTGTCCTTTTTAACGTATAGGAAATTATTTTGACTTAAAGTTTTTGTGTGATTAATAAAAAATAGAAGTATATTATAATTAATATAGTGATAAACTTACCATATAAATTCAATTGCCTAAGAAAAAATATTTAAGAATAATTGAAAATATATTATAATAGTTAAGTTAAGAATTTTATCGGAATGGGAGGAAGCATTTTGAACATTTATAGTAATAATACGTGGAAAACTGTTGTTGGAATGCTTAAAAGTAATGAGAAAACTGGATTAAGTGAGCTTGAATGTGAAGAGCGAAGAGAGAAATATGGAAATAACAAAGTTTTTATACCTTATAGGACAAGCATTATTATGAATATAAAGAATTTCTTAAGTATTCATATATTTTTAAGTCTTTTTGTGGGGATTTTTTTAATATATATGAAAGAATATGTATTAGGAATAGTCACCTTTGCTATTATGGTTGTTACAATACTTATAAAGTTTGTACATTCAAGAAGTATAGTTCAGAAAGTAAAGTTTATGCAAAAACTTAATGATAGTACAGCTAAAGTGTTAAGAGATGGAACTGAGAAAATAGTAAGAGCAGAGGAACTTGTAAAAGGTGATATAGTAATATTCTCAAAAGATTCTTTATTAGCAGCAGATATTAGAATTATTGAAGCGGAAGATTTAAAGGTTGATGAAAAGAATATTACAGGAGAAAAGTTTTTAAAAGATAAATTTGATAGCAAAATTGATAATACTGCTTATTCTATAGAAGAAATGAAAAACATGCTTTTTAAAGGGACTGTGATAAAAAATGGACAAGGTATAGG
>CAKVFO010000235.1 GCA_934746785.1 uncultured Clostridium sp.
GTATTATGTTTCACTATGTTGTACAGATATAGAAATTAAGAAGCTTGAAAATGCTAATAGCAGTATTGGATTAGATTTAGGGATTAAAGAATTTTGTATTACAAGCAATGGTGAAACCATTAAAAATCCAAAGTATTTAAAGGAGTCATTAAATAAACTTGCTAAATTGCAAAGAGAATTGTCTCGAAAATCAAAAGGCAGTTCAAATAGAAATAAGGCAAGATTAAAAGTAGCAAGACTTCAAGAACATATCTCTAATCAAAGAAAGGATTTTTTACAAAAGCTATCTACTAAATTAATAAAAGAAAATGATGTTATTTGTATTGAGGATTTGCAAGTTAAGAATATGATTAAAAATCATAAAATTGCTCAATCAATAACAGATGTATCATGGTCAGAATTTATAAGACAATTAGAATATAAGGCTAGTTGGTATGGTAGGGAAATAATTAAAGTAGGTAAATTCTTTGCTAGTTCACAATTATGTAGTGAGTGTGGATATAAAAATGAGGAAGTAAAAGATTTAAATGTTAGAGAATGGATTTGTCCTAAATGCAATGCAAACCATAATAGAGATATAAATGCAGCGATAAATATATTAAATGAAGGATTAAGAAAGATTACTATATAGATAATATATATAAGAACCGTAGGAACTACGGGGATAGCTTGGTTATGCTTAGTACATTGGTACTATCGACCAAGAACCCTGCGACTTTAGTCGTGGGAGGTTCAGGATGGACCAAGTTCTAATACAGGAAAGGTACTTAGTATTTTAAGTGAAAAGAATGTAAAAGCTACTTTCTTTATCTTAGGAGAAAATCTTGATAAGAATAAAAATTTAAGGGCAGTAGTTAAACAATGTATTGAAGATGGAAATGCTATAGGAAATCATACTTATAGTCATGAATTTGATAAGCTTTATCCTGATAATAGTGTAAATCCTTCAGCTTATTTAGAAGAGTTTAATAAAAATAATACATTGTTAAAATCTATTTTAGGTGAAGATTTTGATACAAGGGTTACAAGGATGCCAGGAGGTTATTTAAGCAGAAAGTATTATAAAGATCCACATCTTAAAGATTTTGATAAAGTACTTAAGGAAAATAACATTGTAAATATAGACTGGACAGCTCTAAATGGAGATGCAGAAGGGATAAATTATTCTAAAAAAGAGCTTCTAGAATATGCAAAAAAATCTTCAAAGGGGCAAAGGCAGATAGTTATTTTAATGCATGATACTTATGGAAAAGAAAAAACAGTAGAAATGCTCCCAGAGCTTATAGATTACTATAAAAATAATGGATATGAATTTAAGACAATTATATCTACAAAATAAAAATAGCTTTATTTTTATGATATAATGAAAAACAAACAAATTTATATTGTGATAGGTTTACGAATCGCAATTTGTAAGGGAGGAATAGAGGTGTTTTTCGCAAAGCATTAAATTCGTCCATGATGAAAACGTGGGTGAAAAATAGTTTTTATTACGGAAGGGTGTTGGTCTGTGAGGATAACTTTTTGTGTCCAATATATTGACGTAAGACCATTATAAGATGATGATAGATGCCAGCTAACAACTTCTAGTATGTTGAATTATTAGCAAACCATAAATTAATATTTTGAATTAAATATAAATTAGCACAGCCATGCATATTTATTACCAAATATGCATGGCTATATTTTTAGATTTAACTTTGTCTACATTCTGATCTGCTTTTTTAAGAAGTTATTTTTATTTTTTTCTATCTTAGTAGTTCACGCCTGCTAATTTAATGTTATTAACATCATCTTGTGAACAAGGAGTTATTGCATAAGTCATTTTGCATTTTTCACATACTGTAACGAAAGTTTCCATTACAACATCACTGCCACATTCACATTTAATTGTATAAGGCTTATTAAGCTTTAAATTAGCTTTTCCCTTTTCTCTTAATCTATCTACGATTCCCTTACCATCTAAATGTGTAGTACATCCACAAGCCATATTTTGTCCTCCTAAAATAATTAAATTTACTATTTAATTATAAATAAATTTTAAGAAATAGTATGTGATAAATGTTACAGAATAAAAAGTTATATTTTAAGTATTGTGATACAATATAATAAATAATTTAAAAGGAGATAAAGTAAATATGAAAGTAGATAAGGGGATTTGCCCATTATGTGGAAGACCTAATAATTGTGCATTTGTAGCTGGCAATATCCATGAAGGATGCTGGTGTGAAACTACATCAGTACCTAAAGAATTAAGAGATAGAGTACTGCCTGAGTTAAGGGGAAAAGCTTGTATTTGTAAAAAATGTGTTATGGAATATAAAGAAAAAAATAAAATGTAGTATTAATGAATTGACTTTAAAAACTAGATGAATTATAATTAATTGGAATTAATTGGTAAAAGGGAAGTAAATTTAATATGCTTGGTATTATTAAAAGTGCAATTATAACTATAGCTATATCTTTTATATCAGGAGTTTTATTAGATCGTTATAAAAATAGTGCTCCAAAAATACTTTGCAATATGAAAAAGTCCTCAAAAGTCAGGGGGAGAAACAAAGGTATTAAGATTTACATTCTTACAGTTAAGAATGCTTCCAAAAAAACTATTCATAATTTAAATGTCAATATTCAATCAAAATTTAAAGAATTAAAGATTGATAATGCAAGAATAACTAATGGATTAAAATTTGAGATAGCAAGTGAAGATAATAATTATAATGTAAGTATACCTTTCTTAAGTAAAGATGATGAATTTACAGTTAAGTTATTTGCTGAAGATACTAATGAAGGCAAAAATAAGCCTATAGTAACTTTAAGGTCGCCTGAGGATTTTAAAAGAATAAATTCTAATGGTGATAATGGTGTAGAAGATTTACTACAAAATGCAAAATCTATTTTTCTAGATAAAAGGGTAATATCAATTGCTGTAGTTGTTTTCTTAGTATGTGGTGCAATAACTATGAATAAGTATTTATTTAGTGATAACAAAGAACCCCAAAGTACATTAAATGAAAAAAATGATAGTATAAAAGATAATTCTAAAGATACCACAAATGCTGCAAAAGAATCTTCAAGGCAAAACGAAAAATCAAAAAGTCAAAATAAACAGGATAGTACTAACAAAAAGGAAAGTAATTCATCAAATAATAAAACTGAAACTTCTTCATCAATAACTTCCAATAATTCGAAGTCAACTGATTCAAAGAAGAACTCTGTTACAGAAAGCAGTACTAATAATAGTGAAAGTGATAAAGAAAAAAGTATTTCTGATAACAAAGAAAAAAGTGGAGAAGGTGACAAAAGTTCAAAGAGTAATTTGAATAATGAAGGAAAAACATCTGTAGGAGAAAAGACCTCTAATGAAGAAACTAAAAGTTCAGAAAATATTAAAGCTAAGTAATATATTTAATAATTCTATTGTAGTGTTAAACCTTCAGCATAAGGAGGAAGGAAAGTTAAGTTTCATAGAAATATGAAATATAACTTTTTCTTACCTCCTTTTTGTTTTAAAAATTACAATAAACAAAATATATATTATTTGATATAATGTTAGCATAATTAACAAAAAATGCATTTAAACATTATACTTATAAGGGGGAAAATCATTTGAAGAAGATAGTTAGTATACTTATTTTCTGTATAGGACTAATTTTATTTGGTTTTAATGCAGAGGTTAAGGCAGATGAAAAGGTATATTC
>CAKVFO010000236.1 GCA_934746785.1 uncultured Clostridium sp.
GATGACAGCTTTTCATGTTGAAGATTTAAAAGAGGCTGATGATAGCATAAAAGAAAATGCTAACATGCTATTTAAAAATTTAAAAGAAATCCAGGATTATTTAGAAGGAGGATTAAATTAAATTTACCAATAATATATATTTTAGGAAGAGGTATAAATCCATATCTTATAAGCAGTGAAAGTCATGGCTTTATAGCAGGTAACAAGATAATTGATAGTAATATTGCTGAGCCTTGTGTAAGAATTCCTATGAATAATGGAAGGGATCTAAATAAGATAGAGTTTAGCACTGAAAATGGAATTAACTATGTTAAGATTGGGTCTTTAAAGTGGATTTGTGAAGAAAGTGGAAACTGTAAGATGGACAGCTATATAAATGGTAATAAATCTATCACACTTGCAAAGGATGATTATATAGGTTTTGCTGGAGATATAGGAGAAAAATTTGGTATTAGTATAAATTAGTGTGAATAAAACCTGTCATTTAGTTGGCAGGTTTTATTTTATATGGTAAAATATTATAAAACATTGTATTATTTCAAGTTGTTTTTGGAGGAAGTTATGAAGATCATAGAACCAAAGGTAATACTGGAAGACATAATAAATGGACAAGAGATACTAAAGAAGATAGAGAAAATTGGACGAGTATGTTATAAAAGTGAAAACAATATAACTGAAGAGTCATCAGAAAAGTTTGTTAGAAATATAATTAAAAGTGGTCATGAATCTGTAATAGAGCATGAAAGCATATCTTTACGTATTATTTGTGATAGAGGTGTTACTCACGAAATAGTTAGACATAGAGTAGCTAGTTACAGTCAGGAAAGCACAAGATACTGTAATTATAATAGTGATAAATTTGGCAGTGAGCTTACTTTTATAAAACCATGTTTCTGGAATGAAGAGGATGAAGCTTATAAAGTATGGGAATCTTCAATGAAACTTATAGAAGATAATTATATAAAACTTATAAGCAGTGGTTCAAAGCCACAGGAGGCGAGAAGTATTCTGCCTAATTCAATTAAAACTGAAATAGTAATGACAATGAATTTAAGAGAATGGAGACATTTCCTTAAATTAAGAACTGATAAGGCAGCACATCCACAGATGAGAGAGATTGCAATTCAAATATTAGATATGTTTAAGGAAAAGATTCCTGTAATATTTGATGATATTGAGGTTAATTAGTAGTACATAAATAATGTATATAAAATAAAGGTTGGTGACAAGTATGTCAAAATACAAAGTTGGGGATGAACTTATAATTATTAATAATCCACATAAGGAGGCACAAAAGCTTAAGGAACTTACTTTTCTTGATGTAAAAGAAGATAACTATGCTGAAATATCTTGGGGGCTTAGAGTTGTAGATTTGGAATTTGATAAACCTTATGTAACTCTAACTTATAGAAATGCTCAAGGTGAAACTAATAAGGTTTTTGCTGAGTGTAAAGATGTAGAAAACTTTGACCATCAGAAAGTTTTAGAAAAAGCACTTTTAAAGGCTTTTCAAAATGAGATTATTAATATATCCGTATTTAAAAATAATGGTAAGAAATAATTAGAGATTAAAACGAAAATTCTAAAAAGAATTTTCGTTTTATTTTTTTAAAATTTATTGAACTTTTTTTGAAGTTATACGTTAAATATATGAAGAAACAAAAAGGAGAGTTAAAAAATATATGATTGATAGCGAACTAAAGCTATTAAATAGAGCACGTGATGGTGATAAAACTGCTTTGGAAATTTTGATTTCAGATAATTATGCTATATTAAAGGGGTATGTTTTAAAGCTTACCTGCAATAAGGAAATAAGTGAAGATATAGTGCAGGAAACTCTTTTATCAGCTGTAGTTAATATTGGAAAATTCAAACCAAGAGCAAAGTTTTCTACCTATCTTATTACAATAGCTGCTAATAAATATAGAGATTACTTAAGAAAGGAAAGAGAGACAGATAATTGCTATTATTTCAATTTATATTATATCAATTAAAATTTTCAAAAAAGAAGTGTTTATAGTTAAGAACAAAGTGGCTGACGCCACGCTTTTCAGCGCAGGAAGTCACTTTGTAAGCCATGCAAAAAGTTTTAAAGGTTAGAATTCAAGTTATTGGATACTAACCTTTTAAATTTATTAAATAAATGAGAATAAGAATAAAAAGGAAAGTTTATTTACATATTGTCTCATATAATGTAAAATTGTGTTGAAGGAGGTAGTTATGGAAAGTATAAATAAAAGACAATTTACTATTGATTTACTTAAAAGATTTACTCTTAATTTAGAGTATTTAACAAATGATGATAAAAATAATATTAACAAGTTAGGAATAAACCTTTATGGCGGAGATTTAAATGAATTATATTCAATTAATGAATGTTTAGTAAATGATAAAGAATACTATGAAAGCAAGTTAGTATCATTTAGTAAAGAAGATGATATATATAAGTTAACTATTAAAGATTATTCTATAAGTTTAATATATTCTCAAATTAAAGAGATAATTACGGGGCTTATTGATATTTTAGATGATATACTGCCATTAGGTACTGTAGTTAAATTAAAAAAGGAATATCTGCATAAATTTATAAACAATAATGAAATAGAAGAGGCAGAAGTTGTTATTGTTAATAGATTCATATTTAAAAATGGTATAAATGCATACTTTCCTTATGCAGGAGTAGTTTATCCTATAGGCTTTGTTGGAAATTCAAATGCTATTCAATTTTCATCAGCACTAATTGATGAAGTGGTACATAGAGGATATTCAGATGAAAAGGATGAAGTATACACATACTTATTAAAGAATGAATTAATACTTGATAAGAAAATGCGTTCATTTGGATTCGCAAGTAAAGAAGAAAGAGAAAAATATAATGAACTTATAAAAGGAGAAGTAGATGATTAAAGTAGATATTGATGAATTAAAAGGGGAACTTAAAAATTTATCATCAGAAATGACAAACTTTGAACCTTATTCAGGTAATTTTATAAAAAATACAAGGGATTCTCTTGATGGATTTAATTCTGATTTTATTTCAAAAATTGATAGTACCCTTAAAAATATGACAGATACAAAAGCACCTAAGCTATTAGAAAATATACAGGACTTTTATACAAGCCTTGATACACTTTTAAAAGATTTTGAAAAAACAGATAATACTATTGCTGATAGTAAGAAGAGGGAAGGATAGGTGATTTTTTAATGGGCAGAGTAGTAGGTTCCTATGCAAAGAGACTACAAAATAGCTACATAAAATATATAAATAGTCAAAAGCAATATATAAGAAAAAACTTTGAAGATATGGATTTTGAAAATGCAGATGCTAGAGATGAGTTTGAAGCTATAGTTGAAAGCATGGAAAGAAATTGTGATACATTAGTTAGTAAAATTTCAAGTTATAGTTTTGAGTAAGGAGAGTTTAAAAGTTGAAAAGAGATATTAAAGTGAATTATGGTGTTCTAAAATCTATAGTTAATGACCTTAATCAGTATAAGACAGCTCTTGAAGACATGGATAATACCTTAAAGAACATAAAGAAAAAATTAGAAACAGAAAATGACGGAAAAGCAGTTAATGCCTTAAAGTCTAAGTATAAAGATATTGAAGATCAGGTTGATAGCTGCCATGATGAAGTTAGTAATCTTT
>CAKVFO010000237.1 GCA_934746785.1 uncultured Clostridium sp.
ATTATAAGAACAGCTCATGCGGCAGGAGTTGATGGTATAATTTTAACTAAGGGTACTGTTGATGTTTACAATGAAAAAACTATACGTTCAACTATGGGATCATTATTTCATATACCAATTGTATATGATGATAGAGATTTAAGTATAATAAAAACATTAATTAATAAAGGTTTTTCTTTACTTTCAACATCTTTAGAAGGAGATAAAAATTTCTTTGAAGAAGATTTGACTGGCAAGTTAATAATGTCTGTAGGTAATGAAGGTAACGGTGTAAGCAAAGAAGTATATGAACTTTCAGACAAAAAGGTTAAGATACCTATGCCTGGTGGAGCAGAATCTTTAAATGTAGCAGTAGCATCTTCTATAGTGTTATATGAAAAAGTTAGACAAAATAGTTGATATTTTTATAGAATATATGTATAATGGGGAAGTAATTAAAAATAATAGAAAAACCATGAATGAGAAAGTAGGCATAATGAAACTTTCAGGGAGAAAAGGTCAATGGACTGCAAGCCTTTTTATGAAGATTTATGTTGAAGTTCCCTCAGGAGTTCTAGCTGTGAAAAGTGTAGTAGTAGCTAGCGGTTAAAGCCGTTAATTTTATGAGTTGGATTTAGTTTTTGTTAAAGCTAAATCAATTAGGGTGGTAACGCGGATATTTCGTCCCTTTTTTAGGGGCGTTTTTTTTATACCTATAATCTGAAAGGAGAAGAAAAATGCAAGAAAAGTTGAATAGTATCAAGGAGACAGCATTAAATGAAATAGCGTCAGTTACAACAACTGAAGCTGTCCAAGAATTAAAGGTTAAGTTCTTAGGTAAAAAGGGAGAACTTACAACTATCTTAAAGAGTATGGGAGGTTTATCTAAAGAAGAAAGACCTGTTGTAGGTAAGATGGTTAACGATGTTAAGAAAATCGTTGAAGAAAAGTTAGAAGAAGCAGCTGCTAAGATAAAGGAAAAAGAAAAATCAGAAAAGCTTAGAAGTGAAGTTATAGATATAACTTTACCAGGTAATAAAAAAGTAATTGGAAAAAGACATCCACTAGAACTTACTCTAGAAAAAATGAAAGACATATTTATATCTATGGGATTCACTATAGAAGATGGTCCGGAAGTAGAATTAGATCATTATAATTTTGAAGCTTTAAATATTCCTAAGAACCATCCAGCAAGAAGTGAACAAGATACATTATATATAAATGATAATATAGTTTTAAGAACTCAAACTTCACCAGTACAAGTAAGAGTTATGGAAAAACAAGAACCACCTATAAAGATGATTTCACCAGGTAAGGTTTATAGAGCAGATTCAGTTGACCCAACTCACTCTCCTATATTCTATCAAATGGAAGGTCTTGTTATAGATAAGGGTGTAACTTTTGCTGATTTAAAAGGTACATTAGAATTATTTGCAAAGAAGATGTTTGGTGATAATGTAAAAACTAAGTTCAGACCTCACCACTTCCCATTTACAGAACCTTCAGCAGAAATGGATGCTACTTGCTTTGTATGTGGAGGTAAGGGATGTAATGTATGTAAAAACTCTGGATGGATTGAACTTTTAGGGTGTGGTATGGTACATCCACAAGTTTTAAGAAATTGCGGATTAGATCCAGAAGTGTATAGTGGATTTGCCTTTGGATTTGGTGTAGACAGAATGGTTATGTTAAATTATGGTTTAGATGATATCAGATTATTATATGAAAGTGATATGAGATTTTTAAATCAATTCTAGAGGAGGATAAGAAATGAAAGTACCATTTAATTGGATAAATGATTATGTTAATGTAAATGTAAGCCCAAAAGAACTTGGAGATATATTAACTTTAACAGGTTCTCAACTTGAAGAAGTAATAATTCAAGGGGATAATATAAAGAATGTTGTAGTATGTCAAATTGAAAAGATTGAAAAGCATCCTGATGCAGATAGACTTAGCGTATGTCAAGTAAATATAGGAAGTGAAGTAATTCAAATAGTTACAGCAGCTACAAATATGAAAGAAAATGATAAGGTTCCAGTAGCACTTCATAAGTCAATTTTAGCTGATGGAACAGAAATTAAGAAAGGTAAAATGAGAGGAGTAGTATCTAACGGTATGTTCTGCTCAGAAGAAGAGTTAGGTATTGCAGGAGATGAACCAGTTGTAGGTTTGATGATTTTACCAGAAGATGCTCCAGTTGGAATGGATATAAAGGAATACTTAAAGCTAAACAAGGCTATATTAGATTTTGATATAACTTCAAATAGACCTGATTGTTTAAGTATGGTTGGTATGGCAAGAGAAACAGCTGCTGCTTTAAGAACAACTTTCAAAATGCCAAACTTAAGCTTTGAAACTAAGGGAGTTGGAAATGTAAATGATGAATTAAAGGTTGAAATTAAAACAGACCTTTGTAAGAGATACATGGCTAGAAAGATTAAAAATGTAAAAGTTACTCAATCTCCAGGATGGATGCAGGAAAGACTTTTAGAAGCAGGAATAAGACCAATTAATAACATAGTTGATATTACAAACTTTGTTATGCTTGAAATTGGTGAACCAATGCATGCATATGATTCAAGAGAATTAACTAAGGGTCATATAGTTGTAGATACAGCAAGTGAAGGAGAAAAGTTTACTACTTTAGATGAAGTTGAAAGAACTTTAGATTCAAGCTTTGTTTGTATAAAAGATGGAGACAAGACTATTGGATTAGCTGGTATAATGGGTGGCCTTGATTCAGAAATAAAAGAAGATACAACTGAAGTTGTTTTTGAATGTGCTAACTTTGATGGAACTAACATAAGAGTTAATTCTAAGAAATTAGCTTTAAGAACAGAAGCATCAGGAAGATTTGAAAAAGATATAGATCCAAACTTAGCTCAAGCAGCTTTAGATAGAGCTTGTGCCCTTATCTGTGAATTAGGAGCAGGTGAAGTTGTAGAAGGAACTATTGATGTTTACCCTGAGGTTAAGGAAATTTCTCATATGGAAGTTTCAGCTAGCTGGATAAATAAATTCTTAGGTACAGATATATCTGCAGATGAAATGAAGTCAGCTTTAGATTCATTAGAATTATTAACAGAAGTTGATGGTGATACTTTAAAGATAACTGTTCCTACATTTAGAATAGATATAGCTATAAGAGAAGATATAGCTGAAGAAGTAGCTAGAATATTTGGTTATGATAAAATACCAACTACAGTATTTGATGTGACTCCTCATAGAGAAAATAAACATAGAAATGAAGTTTTAAGAGAAGTCGTAGTTAATACTTTAATTTCTTCAGGATTAAATCAATCAATTGCTTATTCATTTACTTCACCAAAGGTATTTGATAAGATAAGACTTCCTGAAGATTCAGAACTTAGAAATGTTGTTAAGATAAAGAATCCATTAGGAGAAGATTTTTCTGTAATGAGAACTTCAACTTATCCTTCAATGATGGAATCATTAAGCAGAAACTACTCAAGAAGCAACGAATATGCTAGATTATTTGAAATAGGAAAAGTATATATAAAACATGAAGATGAAAATGAACTTCCAACAGAAAAG
>CAKVFO010000238.1 GCA_934746785.1 uncultured Clostridium sp.
TAGGCAATGTGAACGATGTAGATATAGAATTGATGTTTTAGACATTTTGAAACAGGACTCAAACAAGAAAATAATATGTCCTAATTGTGGAAGGTATTTAGTTGTAACTAAAGTTAGCAGGACATTAGTAATGTCAGTCTTTATAATGTTTTTTCTTGTTTTTCTATTATTACCAATAAACTTTATTTATGTAGTCATTGTAGAAATTATATGGTCTTATATATCCTATAAGATACTTCCAGCTATATTATATGAATATGAAGAAATAAAAGGAGACGTAGATTAAATCTACGTCTTTTGTGGTAATTAATAATGTGATATTTATATGAGTGATTATTTTGTGAATACTTTATACTTAGGAACATTATCATAAGTTAATAAAGTAGGAACTCCTTCTAATAAAGGTTTAAAATATTCATAAGCTTCTTCTGTAATATGGTTATGTGATTTATTAATCCATTCTACAGGGAAGTATTTAACATTATTTGCGACTTTTGATGCTTCAACAAATTCATATGAAATTTTATATGGAGAATTAGATTCTCTGTTAAAAGCAATCATACATCCATTATACTGATTTGAAGCTAATTCTAAGGCTTTGTATCCAGCAGTATAAGCTTCATTTATATCAACATTAGAAGCACAATGCATTGCACATCTTTGAAGTATTCCAAGTTCAAGTGATTTTACCCTTGAAGTGATACCGGCATCAATAATAGCCTGCTTTAAAAATTGTCCAACACCACCTAATTGAGCGTGACCAAATTTATCTTGTGCTGAAGATTCCATTTCAGTTATGAAAGTTCCATTTTTATCACGAATACCTTCAGATACAACAATAAATACTTGATTTTGTTCTATAAATTTAGCTTTTACATCTTTTAGAAAAACATTTAAGTCAAAAGCTGTTTCTGGTAAATATATAAAGTCAGCAACAGGTTTTCCTTGATATGTTGCCATGCATGAAGAAGCTGCAAGCCATCCAGCATCTCTTCCCATAGTTTCAACTATAAATATTCCATTATTAGTGTAAACAGATGCGTCTAAATATGCTTCTAAAGTTGTAGTTGCAATAAATTTAGCAGCACTTCCAAAACCAGGAGTGTGATCTGTAAACATTAAATCATTATCAATAGTTTTTGGAATACCTATAAAATTAATATCAAGAGAATTCTCTTTTGCATATTGGCCCAATTTTGCAGTAGTATCCATTGAGTCATTTCCGCCTATGTAGTAAAAAGTTTTTATATCTAATTTCTTTAATATGTCTAGCAATTTATCATATTCATCTGTGGATGTGTCTAAACATTTCATTTTATATCTACAAGATCCAAGCCCAGATGAAGGGGTGTATAAGAATGTATTTATATCTGATTCTGGAATTTTTGATAAATCAATTATTCTTTCTTCTAGAATCCCTTCAATACCATTAAGACCACCATAAACCTTGTCATATTTTTTTAATTCCTTATTTGCTTTTAATAATCCAACTACGCTTGAATTAATTACAGATGTAGGGCCACCTGATTGAGCTATTATACAATTTGCCATATTTGACTCCTTTAAATACATTAATTTATAAAAACTGTTTAAATGTGATATACAATTTAAACATACTATCTACTCTATTTAATACTATACAACAAAAATGAGGAATAATAAAGGGTAGAAAATAGGCATATATATATAAGAATACGTTTTAAAAGCAGAATAATTATATGAGGGTGGGATTTATGGAGGTTTTAGAATTATTTTTCATTGGCATTGCATTGGCAATGGATGCTTTTGGAGTATCTTTAAGTGTAGGAGTTACTTATGGTATAAAAAGAAAACAAAAAATATTATACATTATATCTTTTGCATTCTTTCAGTTTTTGATGATCTTTTTAGGAGGGGCTATGGGACACTATGTTAATACGTATTTAATTCCTGTATCCAATACCTTTGGAGGTATGGCTGTGGGAATTATTGGCTTATTTATGATGATAGATGGTATGAAAAGTAGAGAAGAATCTATTTTAAATAAAACTTCTATGATATTAATACTTGGAATATCAGTAAGCGTTGATGCTGTTGTTGTAGGGTTTACAACATTTAATCAGATTATAAGTTTACTACTATTATTTATAGATTCAATTTTAGTTGGTTTAATAACATTATTTATATGTACTGTGGCATTTTTTATTTGCAGATACATAAGAAAAATTAGTTTTGTTCAGAAATATGCTAATCTTTTAGGAGGTATAGCTTTATTGATTTTTTCTATAAAGATGATATTTTTTTAGAAGATAGTATCTACAAATGTGTTATAATAAAATTATTCCATAAGAAATTTTTGCAGGTGGTATAATGAGTTTTGAAGAAATACTTAAAAATAATAATTTAAAAGTTACAAAGGGCAGAAAAGCTATATTAGAAGTTTTAACTAAAGCTGACAAAAGCCTTGGTGCAGAAGTCATTCTACAAGAATGCAGAGAAAGAGGTATAACTATTAATTTAAGTACAGTATATAGAGCGCTTGAAATGTTTGAAGAAAAAGGACTAGTTGATAGATTTACAGTTAACGATGGAGTTTATTCTTATAAATTAAAAGGAAAAGAACATAAACATATGCTTCAATGCAGTGTATGTCATAAGCAGGTTGAAGTTCCGTGCCCTATGAAACAGGTAGAAGAAATAGTTGAAACTGAAACTGGTTTTAGATTAACAGAACATAATTTAATAATGAAAGGTGTCTGTGAAGAATGTAGACATCATAATAAGGATTAAAAAAGAACCCTTCACTTAAGAAAGGTTCTTTTTTAACGTAGTGCGCCCAGCAGCATGGGCATGCACTAATCGGTGAAAGTCCGTAACGGGGCTGTGGTGTTAGTATAAAGTAGTGGACACTAAATCGAACTAAGTAAAATATTATTTAGTTAAGAAAGGATGTGTCCATTATGGGAAAGGGCAGAAGATATGATTAAGAATATAAGGATATGATAGTAGACTTGTTTAAGTCGGGAATGAGCTTAGCATAGCTAAGTAGCGAATATAGCATTGCAAAATCAACAATAGGTGGCTGAGTTAAAGAGTTAAAAGAAATTAAAGTAGATGAAAATGAAGTTATAACATTAAAATAAGTTAGAGAACTAAAAAAAGAAATGGCAAGAATTAAGGAGGAAAATGAAATATTAAACTTTTGATAAAACTAAATCTGCAAGAGAAATAGAAAATGAGGAATTAAAGTTTCATTGAAAAGAGTTCAAAGAAAAATGTCTGAACTCGGACTTTATGCATATTGACGTAAGACCACTAGTTTTCTGATATGTAAGTTTTCAAAAACGTTAAAAAATAATTGCAGGCCGCAAAAGAACCGAAAAGCAAAATAATTAAATTCTATTTTAATAGGAAATTATTTTGCTTTAAGAACCTTTTGACAGGCTGTAACAAAGTGGCTTCCTGCGCTGAAAAGCGTGGCGTCAGCCACTTTGTTCATGTATAGGAATTCAAAAAAAATTTTAAAATTGAAAGCTAGATATAATCT
>CAKVFO010000239.1 GCA_934746785.1 uncultured Clostridium sp.
TTTTATTTTCTACGTATAGCTAAAAGCTTTTTAGAACCACAGGTCAAACCTGTGGTATTCATTAAAGACAAAAAAATCAGCCTAAGCATAAACGCTTAAGCTGATTTATATTTTAATTATTTATTTTTTATCTTTTTTTCATAGTTCTTGAATAATATTAATGCAATAATACTAAATACTATTGGTCCTGCCACTTGGAAGATAGTTGATACATAATCTCCTGCTTCTATAGCTGGTTGAATAATAGTAAATACATTAGCAAATCCAACTGTAAATATTACTACTCCTCCACATACAAATGCGAAAGTCTTATTCTTAAATATTATGAAAGGCTTTTTAATATCATCATTTTTCTTAAATGATATAAATGCAATAGCTAAGAATATAGTTGGAATTGTCATTGCAACGTTACTCATTAATATTAAGTAATCTAAGAACATTGCTGCTGTATCTCCACCAAATGATGAAATAGCAATAATACCAACAACTAATGCACATTGAATCCACATAGCTTTAACTGGCATTCCATTTTTATCTGTCTTAGTCCAGCTTGTTGGCCATATTTCTTTTGGAGTTCCTTCAATAATTTGCTTTAATGGTGAATAAATTAATGTGAAGAACGCTCCAATTAAAGCTAAGAACATTGCAAGTCCAATGTATCTTGCAAACCATGTTCCAAGTACTTCAGCTCCACTAGCTGACATTCCAAATACATTTCCAAGTTGTACACCTAAATTTCTTATAACTACGTATGAAACATTAGCTCTACTTACATCTGGAGAACTTAAAACTTGGCTCCAGTTAGTGCATAAACCAACCATTAAAATACCTATTGAATATCCAACACCTATAACTATAGCTGATATTTTAATTCCTCTTGGGAAAGTTTTTTCTGCATTTTCAGTTTGGTCAACTAATCCGCCTACAGCTTCTAAACCACCGTATGCAAATATAGCATAAACTAAGAATGAGAATATTGCTAATATAGATGTATAATTTGGATTTGGTGAATTAAAAAATGCTGTTAAGCTTATTGGTTCAGCTGGTGAGAAACCATTTCCTATTAACACAACTATTGCTCCAACTAATAACACCACGTTTGCACTAGTTACAAAGAATCCACCAACAGAAGCTATTTTAGATATACTCTTTAATCCCTTTGATGATAAATATGTAATTGCAACCATAAGTAATACTCCAAGTATTGCTAATATCTTAGGCGCATTTAATCCAAATAAACTCCATGTTGAAGTTTGATCGCTACCAAAAATTAAATTTGATAATGGAACCCATATAGATGAAGATACACTTACCATCCATACTATATAAGAAGCAAACCACATAAATGTTCCAATAAAAGCAAACTTTTCTCCTACTGATTTTTCCATCCATGCATATATTCCTTTTTCTTCTTTAAATGCTGAACCAAACTCAGCCATCATGAAGGCGTAAGGAATAAAGAATGCTAAAGCTCCGAAAAGATACCACGGAATTGCTGAATATCCCATTAAGTAAAATGCTCTTGGAATATTATTGAAACCAAAAACTGATGTAAAAATCATTAAAATTAGTGCTACTAAAGTAAGCTTATTCATTTGTTTATTATCTTTACTCATGTTAATCTCCTTAATTGTTATTTATTATTTTTTTCTTATGTTATACCTATATATAATATCAAATTACAAATGCTTTTTCCATAGTATATCGGTTTATTTAATCCATTTTTAACTAAATTATATATTTACTTATCTTTCAAATAAAAATACTCAGTATTTCTATATGAAGAATATAACTTTTCTATTTGCACAAACTATATATTATTAAATATTAATTTTGAAAGGAGTTAAGTTTTATGATTATCCATGGTGACGTAGCTTTTATGATTATATCTACGGTTTTGGTTTTAATAATGACCCCAGGATTAGCATTTTTTTATGGAGGTCTTGTTCCTAGAAAAAATTCTTTAACCATGATGTTTCAATCTTTTATAGCAATTGGAATTGTTCCTCTTCTTTGGATCTTTGGTGGTTTTGGAATGACTTTTGGCGATGATATTGCAGGTGTAATAGGCAATCCACTTCAGTATTTTGCTTTTAACGGTATGGATTATCTTATTAATCCCAACTATAGCAGTACTATTCCTTTTTTACTTTTTTTTATGTATCAACTTATGTTTGCAATTATTACAGCCCCTCTTATGACAGGTGCTTTCGCTAATAGAATTACTATTACAGGATGGATGAAAGTACTTATATTATGGATGATACTTATATACTTTCCAGTAGCTCATTGGGTATGGGGCGGAGGATTTTTATCAAAATTGGGCTTTGTTGATTATGCAGGCGGTACTGTAATACATATAACTGCTGGATTTGGATGTCTTGGAGCTTTACCTATAATTGGTGAAAGAGCTGAAAAAGATGATAACGAACCTTTCCATTTAGGATTTGTATCTTTAGGTACTGCTCTTCTTCTTTTTGGATGGTTTGGATTTAATGCAGGTGGTTCTCTTGCTGCTGCTAAAACCGCTTCTATAGTTATTACTAATACTGGAGTTGCAGCCTCATCTGCAATGATTACATGGCTTATACTTCATTACATGGCTCACAAAACTCTGTCATTTTTAGAAATAATAATTGGTTTAGTTGCTGGTCTTGCAACTGTTACTCCTTGTGCTGGATATATTACACCACTTTCTGCAGTTTTTGTAGGTATAATTGGTTCAATAGTATGTTTCTTCTGTGTAATTTTTGAGAGAAAACATTGGGATGATGCTCTAGATGTATGGGGAGTTCATGGTGTTGGAGGATTTTTAGGAACACTTTTAGTTGGAGTTTTTGCCAATACAAGTATTAATGATATTTCAGCAAGTTTAAAACAATTTGGTATTCAACTTTTTGGATCTGTTTTAGTTGCTATATATTCTATAGCCCTTACTTATATAATCTTTAAAGTAGTTGATATGACTAAATCAATTAAAACAACACCTGAAATGCAACGTGCAGGTTTAGATAACATATTCTTCAAAGAAAATTTCAGTGATTAAGAAGGTGATAAATAACTATGAAGTTTTTAAAATTTCTACTTATTTTTGTCCCTATAAGCTTTATTGCAAAATTTATGAATGCATCAGGAACTGTTATGTTTTTATTATCCTGTGCATCAATAATTCCTTTAGCTGGACTTTTAGGGGAAGGAACAGAAGAAGTTTCCTTCTATTCTGGACCTAAAATAGGTGGATTTATAAATGGAACCTTTGGTAATGCAACTGAACTTATAATATCTTTTTTTGCTTTAAAAAAAGGTTTATTTGAGGTAGTAAAATCATCTATTGCTGGAGCTGTAATAGGTAATGTCCTTCTTGTAATTGGTGCAAGTATGCTTGCAGGAGGTATCAAATATAAAGCACAAAAGTTTAATATAAAAGTTATCGAAGTTACCTCAAGTATGCTTCTATTTGCAGTTATAGGATTATGTGTTCCTGCTCTTTTTACTCATACAGTTCCTATAGATT
>CAKVFO010000240.1 GCA_934746785.1 uncultured Clostridium sp.
GTAGAAGTTAATCCAGCAAATATTAAACATAAGAAGAATAATACACCTAGTATATTTCCCCATGTACCATGCATTATAGAGAACACCTTAGGGAAAACTATAAATGCAAGACCAATTCCCCCTGAAACTACCTCATCAACAGGCACATTAGATGCAGATGCCATAAATCCTAAAATTGAGAATACTCCAATAGCACATAAAAATTCAAAACCACAGTTAGCAAAAGCTGTCATAAACGCACTATTATTTATATCTGTTTTCTTAGGAAGGTAACTTGAATATGTCATCATTATTCCCATACCTACACTTAAAGAAAAGAATACTTGTCCATATGCTGCTATCCAAACATTAAGATCCTTAACCTTTTCCCAATCAGGAGTAAATAATTTATTTAAACCTAAAGCTGCTCCATCTAAAGTAAGACCTTTAACAACAATTACAATCATTATGAAAATTAATAAAGGTAATAAAACCTTATTTAACTTCTCTATTCCGCTTTTAACACCTTTATAACAGATAAACCAATTTACAGACCATAATAATACAATACCAATTAGTACTATCCATACTATATTTCCAATTTCAAAAGGTGATGATGTTATATTTAAGAACTCATTATAAAAATAATCATTAGGATCATTTCCCCATCCCTTTTTAAAGCTTAAAGTAAAATACTTAAGTGCCCAGCTTAATATTACTGAATAATAACTTAAAATAATAAAAGCATTTATTGTCGGCCACCATCCAAGCCATTCCCATTTCTTATTTCCTCTTGCAAGTGCTAAAGGAGTTGAACCACGATATTTATGGCCCATAGTATATTCTAAAATTAATATAGGTATAGCTGCTGTTATAATTGCTACAAAGTAAGGAACTAAAAAGGCACCTCCTCCATTTGAATATACTAAATACGGGAATCTCCAAATATTCCCCAGCCCAACTGCTGAACCAACAGCAGCCAGTATAAAGCCCATTTTACTGCTCCATTGTTCTCTTTTTGTTTCCATTGTCATTTCCTCTTTCGTTTCATTTTTTGAAATATATTTATATATATATTACAGTATACAAGTACTTTTTTTCAATATTTTATCTTTTATTTTATGTATTTATTTATTTTATTATATTTTTATTATTAATTCATAAAACTTTTCGACATTTTATGTGCTTTTTTAACATGTTGTTAAAGAACAGTTTTCAAAAAAGCAACATTATATAAAACTTTACATAATATATATTAAGAATAGAAAATATCAATAAAAGAGAGAAACTAACGGAAATTTTGCTTTCTGTTCTTTTGCGGCCTGCAATTATTTTTTAACGTATTAGAAAGCTTGCATATCAGAAAGCCAGTAATAATCAGAACTCCCTCTCAAAAAAAAGTTTTTAATTTCCTATACGTTAAAAAAGACCCTTTTGAAAAATTTTTTTCAAAAAAGTCTTTTCTCTGTGAATAAAAAGTTAATATTTTGTTAAGTATTATAGAAGTGCTTAGGAATTACTTTTTTAAACTATGTATAACATTTAAAACCTAATCACATCAATACGATAACCACTTTTGGTTATTTCTTATAGAAGCTTAAGAACTTTTTTCAAAATTAAAGAAACACTAACTAACCACCTTAATTTCTATAAATCCCTTAAGCTTCTATATCTTTTTTTCAAGCTCTTCTAAGATTTTAATATATTTAGCTTTATTATACTTATCTTCTTCTTCAAATCTTTCACATTCTTCATTTAAAGCCTTAATAGTCTCTTCTTTTAAAGATCTTTCAGCAAACTTATAAGCTACGCTATTTTCCTTTTCAATATGTCTTGTTAAAAGCTTTGCGTAAGACATTGCACTTCCTACTATATCAACTTTAGCTTCTTCATTTCCAGCTTTAAGATTATCAACAGCTTCTATTAAATCAGCTACATAAAGTCTTCCTAAATCATGTTCAACAAGCATTCCATGTTTAACTAACTTTTCAGCTGGCCCACCAATTTCTTCAACCATCTTATTAAAAAGAAAATTTTCTTCTTTACCATGATGAATAGTATCTGCATAGTTCTTTATGAAATCAACCATTTTATAAAAATCATCATAATCAACTTCTTCATTATTAACTATCTTTAAACAGTATTTTCTAACAACTAAAAGCATACGAGATATATTCTCATGTTCTTTAACCATAAGTTCTATTGCATTCATAAATTAATACACCTCTTTAAAACTATTTTCTTTCTATAGTCATATTGTTACCTTCTTCAGTGAAAGTAAACTCTGGATTTATGCTTTTAACAAAGTTTTCAATCCATAACTTTCTTAAGTCATAGAAAACTTTAACATCAACATCTTCTCTAGCCCAAACATCCTTATGTACACATATTGTACGAACATAAGATAACTTATCACTACTGCTTTCAGTAACTTCATTAACTCTATCACATGGCATACCATCAAGAACATAATCTTCAATAGCAGTGTAAATATCTTCAGCACTATCTATTTTTCCTTCTGCTGCAACTTCTTTTCCAGCTTTAATTCCTTGTTCTATATAAACATTCTTTAATCCTTCATTGATTTTTTCATCATTTAAACTTAATAAAGCATTTGTCCAAGCTGCCATTCTTCCTTCAGATGCATGAATTTTCCCTTGTAACCATCCATGAATGTTGCTTGTATCTATCATTTCTTCTAAAGGCTTATTAGGAGTCATTTCTCCGTACTTAGCTGTAATTTCCTTCTTTAAAGTTTCTACATCTAAACTGCTCTTTTCAGCTAAAGCAATAACTTCTCTTTCTAACCCTTCAAACCATTGAATTTTATTAAATAACCAGTAATGAATCTTTCCTAAAAATAAACTCATTTTTTAATCTCCTTTATCTTTTGTATAACTATATAAGTACCTATATATACTATTCCAAAAATATAGGTAACTTTATTCACTTATTTTTTAAAACTATACAGATATAATATTACACCTTAACTCTTTTGTCTGTAACATAAGTTACGAACTGAAATGCAGACGTAAGATTTTCCTTTACAACAAGTATATCTTTCTTGAGAGTTTTTCTGTATTGAATGTGTATTTAGAATGCAGAAGTAGGATTTTCTCTTAGAGGTAGTGTACTTCTCTTGGAAGGTTTTTTGTATTGAAAGTACATTTAGAATGCAGAAGTGAGATTTTCTCTTATAGGTAGTGTACTTCTCTTGGGAGTTTTTTTGTATTGCAAGTGGATTTAGAATGCAGAAGTGGGATTTTTTCTTAGAGATAGTGTACTTCTCTTGGAAGGTTTTTTGTTTTGAAAGTGGACTTAGAATGCAGAAGTGGGATTTTCTCTTATAGGAAGTATATCTCCCTTGGAAGGTTTTCTGTATTGAAAGTGGACTTAGAATGCAGAAGTGAGATTTTTTCTTATAGGTAGTGTACTTCTCTTGGAAGGTTTTCTGTATTGAAAGTGGACTTAGAATGCAGAAGTGGGATTTTCTCTTATAGGAAGTATATCTCCCTTGGAAGGTTTTCTGTATT
>CAKVFO010000241.1 GCA_934746785.1 uncultured Clostridium sp.
TCTATAGTAACTGCTGTGGGGATTTTTGCGTATAGAGGTGTAAAGGATGTAAAATCACAGGCTGAGTTAGAAAATAGCCAAGAATCTAATGAAGCAGCTAGTATCAATGGTGAAGAAGACAAAAAAGATAATAACAATGTTGATAAAAAAGATAAAGGGGTAAGTACAGAGATTCCTAATGCAGAACGTGCTGAAAATAAAAGTAAAGATAATAAGACAGCTAAAGCAGTAGTTGCTTCAAGTGAAGTAAAATTTGTAAAACCGGTAGAAGGTGCTTTATTAAGAGCATATACTTATCCAAAACCAGTTAAAATATCTGAAACTGAACAAAGAACTATAGCAGGAATAGATGTAGAAGCTAAGGTTGGAACAGATGTAAAGGCGGCAGCTGAAGGTGTAGTTGAGAGTGTTGGAAAAGGAAGTGAACAAGAAGGCATTTGTATTCTTATAAAACATGCAAATGGTATGAAGAGCAAATACTGTAATCTAGATGCAAAGACTTTAGTAAATAGTGGAGATAAGGTTACTAATAATACAGTTATAGGAAAGGTAGGGCAATCAGTAAAGATATTTGGAGATGATTATTTTAAGGAATACTTAAATATTCAAATATTAAATGCTAATAATGAACAAGTAGATCCTTCCAAGTATTTAGATTATAAGAATAAATAATAGTAGAAACTATATTAACCAGTTGTTTTTATCTTATTAAAAACGACTGGTTAATAAGTAATTATATTGAGTTAAACAGCATAATTATAATTGTAATTAGTTAAGGAGGCAGTATTTTGAAAGACTATATTGAAGAGAGGGTATTAGAGGTAGCACAATATATTATTGAATCAAAAGCAACAATTAGAAAAACAGCAAAAGTATTTGGTGTAAGTAAAAGTACAATCCATAAAGATATGACAGAAAGACTACCTAAAATTAATCCTAGAATAGCAGAAGAAACACATAGTATTTTGGAATTAAATAAGGCAGAAAGGCATATAAGAGGTGGAAAAGCTACTAAAATGAAATATAAGGCTATTGAATGAGTTTGTTATTAAATATATAATTATCTTTAGGAATAAAACATTACTTTAAACGAATATACGAATAGGGTTAAGTGATTTCTAAAAAGATAATAGGAGTGAAAGAAAATGTGGTTTTGGAGAAGTGGAGCAGAATTAGGTATAGATTTAGGAACAGCCACTGTTTTGGTGTATGAAAAGGGAAAAGGAATAATATTAAAAGAACCTTCGGTAGTTGCGATAAATAAAAATAATAACAAAATAATGGCGGTAGGAGAAGAAGCTAGAAGGATGATAGGAAGAACTCCTGGAAATATAGTAGCAGTAAAACCTTTAAAAGATGGAGTTATTTCTGATTATGATACAACAGAAAGAATGTTAAAGGAGTTTATTAAAAGAGCTGTTGGAAAAAGAAATATAGTAGCACCTAATGTAGTAATCTGCGTACCTTCTCAAGCGACAGAAGTGGAAAAAAGAGCTGTGGTAGATGCAGCAAGAAATTCGGGTGCCAAGAAGGTACATATAATCGAGGAACCACTAGCTGCTGCTATTGGAGCTGATATTGATATTACTAAACCAAATGGTGCAATGGTAGTTGATATTGGAGGAGGAACATGTGATATAGCTGTTATATCATTAGGAGGCGTAGTTGTAAGAAAATCTATAAAGTTTGCAGGAAATAGATTTGATGAAGCTATAATCAAATATATAAGAAATAAATACAAGATAATGATAGGTGAAAAAACTGCAGAAGATTTAAAAATTGATGTTGGAACAGCGTTTAAAGGAAATAGAAACCTTACCAGTACAATAAAGGGAAGAAATTTGGTTACAGGTCTTCCTGATGAAATAGAAGTTTCAACTGAAGAAATTAGAGAGGCTTTAGAAGAGTCTGTAAATGCTATAGTTGAAAATGTAAAGATTGTATTAGAAAATACACCACCAGAATTAGCAGCAGATATTATAGAAAAAGGAATATTAATGACTGGAGGAGGAGCTTTATTAGATGGATTAGATAAACTATTAGAGTTTGAGACAGGAATTAATGTTAGTGTAGCTGAAGATTCAGTGGAATGTGTGGCAGAAGGAACAGGAAAGGTTTTGAATTCTTTAAGTAAGATTGAATTATCAGAAGCGGAAGAAATTGTACTGCTAGTCGAATAAGACTGTAAAAAAGATTGGGATAAGCCCCAATCTTTTTTTGATATTTTGATCTATACATGGATCTAAGAAAGCTGATGCTGAAAAGTGTTGCACAGCTACTTTGTTTACATATAAAACTTTTTTCGAAGCGAATACTGATTATTATTAGCTTTATGATATGTAAGTTGATAAATACGTAAAAATAATTGTAGTGCATCAAAAGAACACAAAAGAAAAATTTTCTGCAGTATTTAAAGAGGTAGAAGTAGTGTTTTTAAGCGACTTGTTATGGTTATGGTTATGGAGTGTAAAAATATTACTTATATCCTCCAATTTTCCTTTTAGAACTTTTTGGATGCCTTAACAAAGTCGCTTCCTCCGCTAAAAGGCGTGCGTTAGCTATTTTGTTTTATAAGTTATGCGATAAGGTTTTATTTAAAAGTAGTTTGATTTAATTATATAACTAAATTAATACCTTTATTTAAGTAATAAGCGTATAGAATTCCTTTTGATATTACTTTAGCCATATCAAGAACTAATGAAAGACGAATAGATCTTGATGAAAAAAAATCGGCATTATCACAGGAATCAACGATGCCAATAATTGATGCTGTACCTACATCTGGAAGGGATTTTCCAACACCTTTACCAGGATGAATTGCATAATCACGAGTGTGAATTTCTCCTATCGAATGGACTTCTCCTAGGCAGGCATCTATTCCTATAATACACGCATTTGGATGGAGTTTATTAATTTCTTTAAGGCGTTTATCTATGTTTAAGGCATGAATTGGTGAAGAAATTGTTCCGTAAATTGGGAGTGGAAATAGGTTGTCATTTAAAAGAGTGCCAACTAATGGACCTAAACAATCTCCAATGCATTTATCAGTTCCTATACAAACGATAATTGTGTTATCTTTTATAAAATCATGTATTCCTTCAGCAATCTCGTAATAAGCTAATGGCGATTTATAATGGATTTTTCTTTTGACCACATAGACACCTCCCTTTTAATAATATATGAATTGAACCATAGAAATAGTATGAAAAATTCATATTTGCTTATATAAAATAAATAAAAATAAATTATGTTCTAAGGGTTAGAAAAAGATAGTAAAATAGAGAAAAATGATGTTAAACTGAAGAGAAAGTGTTATATTGTATTTGAAATAAAGTTGAATTGAATATATACTAACTATTGTTGACGCGGGGCACTTAGTTAAAAGTGCTGAGAGTTAATCCTGAAAAATGGATGAGTTCCCGAGTGGCCAAAGGGGGCAGACTGTAAATCTGTTGCAAGTTGCTTCGATGGTTCGAATCCAT
>CAKVFO010000242.1 GCA_934746785.1 uncultured Clostridium sp.
GTTTTGTCATTGCAATAGTTCCCTTAGGATTATTACTAGTATCATCATAAATTACTTTTCCACTTGATATAATTATTCCAGAAGGTGTACCACCATTTGCTGTCCACTGTGCAGTATCAGCTTCGTCTGTAAAGGCACCGCCATTTACAGCTGCTATTGCATCATTATTAATTGCTATTTGAGAAGTTGTCTCTCCCTCAGGATTACTTAAATTTAACTTTGAACTGTATCCAACATGAATTCTAGTTGGATCATTTACTATTAAAGCGTATCCTTGGAAATTATCATTATTGTCAAGAGTTATACACTTTATTTTATTATCTTGAACTTTTGGTATATGTATTAAGGAGGCATCTTGTTCTCCTATATCCTCAGATCCTTCTGTTTGACCTGTTATTTCAGCTATTTTTTCATCTGATAGAAATGTCTTTGCAAGCCATTGATAATTCATTGAAGCCATAGCCGTCCCAACAAATCTAGATTTTGCGTTTTCAAAAGGTCCATATAATAATACGAATGGAGCTGTAGCTGCAGTAAATACTAATTCAAAAATTAAAAATCCTATTAGTAATTTCCAACTAAACTTTTTAACTACTTTTCTCTTTTTCTTCACATTCCTTGTATTCTTTTTCTTCATTACTTTCCTCTCCATAACTAATCTGATATTTTCAGATCGTCTTATCCTGTTACTTTTTTAAATAATCTATTGAATAAATAAATCCCCTACTCTTTATTAATTTTATACTTTTATATTATACTTATATTTTTCCCTCTTGTAAAACTTTGCAACATTATTTTTATTATTTTTTATCTTTTACATTGTTATAATACTCTAAAATTCATCAAATTATAAAATATTTTTTTCTTAAAATAATATTTTTATAATTTATATAGTAATAATTAGTATCCTTTTTAAAAAAACTTTGAATTTCCCAAACCTTAAAAAGGCAGATAAATCTTAGATTTATCTGCCAAACAAAGTAGCTTATACCACGCTTTTTAACACAATACGCCAGTTATAATTAATGTTTATTTTTTTTAAAGTTTTGAATTTCCTAAAGGATAAAAATATACTACAATAAATTCATTCCGTACTTTTCACAGAATTCAATATTCTTTTCATCCCATATTGATGCTTGAACTTCTCCTATATGTGCTTTTCTTAAGAAATACATACAGATTCTTGATTGTCCAATTCCACCACCTATTGTATAAGGAAGTTCTCCATTTAGTAATTGTTTATGAAAATCAAATTCTTTTCTTTCTTCACATCCAGCCTTTCTTAATTGACTTTCTAATGCTTCTTCATCAACCCTTATACCCATTGATGATAATTCAAAAGCTCTATCTAATACAGGATAATAGAAAATTATATCTCCGTTTAAACTCCAGTCATCATAATCTGGTGCTCTACCATCATGTTTTTCTCCTGACTTTAAAAGATCACCAATCTTCATTATAAATACAGCCTTCTTATCTCTACATATTGCATCTTCTCTTTCCTTAGCAGTAAGGGCTGGATACATATCTTCTAATTCTTGAGTAGTTATAAAGAAAATTTCTTCTGGAAGTAATGGCTCTATATTCTTTAATTTAGAACATACAAACTTTTCAGTTTCTTTAAATACTTCATATATTTTCTTAACTGTTTCTTTTAATGTATTTTCATTTCTATCTGATTTATTTATAATTTTTTCCCAATCCCATTGGTCAACATAAATTGAATGAAGATTATCCATTTCTTCATCTCTTCTTATGGCATTCATATCTGTATAAAGTCCTTGACCTACTTCAAAGCCATATCTTTTTAAACTCATTCTTTTCCATTTTGCTAAAGAATGCACTATTTCTACATCCTTATCTGCATGTAATATATCAAAAGCAACTGGTCTTTCTACCCCATTTAAATTATCATTTAATCCAGTTTTCTTTTCCACAAATAATGGTGCTGAAACTCTAGTTAAATTAAGCTTTTCAGATAAAGTCTTTTCAAAAAAGTCTTTTAAATTCTTAATATGTACCTCAGTTTCAATTAGTGTATCTTCATTTTTATATTCTTTAGGAATAATCAGCCCTTCAAATTCCATACTTAAGTCCCCCTTATTTACTTGATATTTTATTATACCAAATTTTTCAATAAAACAAAAGAGGGTATATCAAAAGCATTTACCCTAAATATGTTATTTTTTGATATCATAACATATTTAGGGTACAGTATTTTTTATACATTGCACTTGTTAAAATGTTCTTTTAATATATCTGCTGACTGTTTTAACTTATTAATTTCTGCTTCTGATAATGGAATATCTAATACTTTTGATCCTCCATTAGAATTTATTATAGTTGGTATAGCTAAATACATTCCATCAATTCCATACTGACCTGTAAAAAGACTTGATACAGTTAAAATAGTATTTTCATCTCTAAATATAGCTTCTGCTATTCTAGTAACTGAAAGTCCAATTGCAAAGTATGTTGCCTTTTTTCTATTTATTATTTCATAAGCTGCATTCTTAACATCTTTCTCTATTACTGATTTAATCTCATCATCCCATTCTAAGTCAAGTTGCTTTGCAAAATTTTCTATACTTTCTCCTCCTACTGTAGATCCACTCCACGTAACTACAGAACTATCTCCATGTTCTCCTATAACATAACTATGTACATTACTATTGTTTATTTCAAAATACTTTCCAATGATATATCTTAATCTTGATGTATCAAGTACTGTTCCAGAACCTATTACTCTTTCCTTTGGAAAGCCAGATATTTTATAAGTAATATATGCTAAGATATCTGCTGGATTAGAAACTACTAACAATATAGCATCTGGACTATATTTAACTAATTCAGGTACAAAACCTTTAAAGATTTTATAATTTTTATCTATAAGATCTAACCTAGTTTCCCCTTCTTTTTGTCCTGCACCTGCTGTGATAACTATTATATCTGAATTTTTAGTTTCTTCTATGCCTCCTGCATAAATATTCATAGGTCTTACAAAAGACATACCATGGACTAGATCCATTACTTCTCCTAGAGCTTTATCCATATTTATATCATATATACACATTTCAGTTGCCACACCACTTATCATTAAAGAATAAGCTGCTGTTGCTCCTACAAAACCTGCTCCTACTATTGATATTTTTCTTTTATCTTTTTGTATCATAACTTATACCTCTTTTCTAACTTTTTACAAAAATATCCTTTTTTAAACTTCTTAGTTTAGTTAAAACTCTATACAGAATTGTTATTTGCAATAATTAATCAAAATATAATATAATATCTCATATGTAATCCAATTTTAGGAGGAATAAAATGAAATTATTAATTTTTGATACTGAAACAACAAGTATTAAACCTGGTCATATATGCCAGTTAAGTTATATTACAA
>CAKVFO010000243.1 GCA_934746785.1 uncultured Clostridium sp.
GAAGAAGTAATTGATGAAGTATTTGATTTATTTGTAGAATTAGGAGCTAATGATGAACAATTAGATTTCCCAATAGTTTATGCTTCAGCTAGAGATGGTATTGCTAAATACAATGTAGAAGATGAAAGCACATCAATGCAGCCGTTATTTGAAACAATAATAGAACATGTACAATGTCCAGAAGGATCAGTAGATGCTCCATTCCAAATGCTTGTAACAACATTAGACTCAAATGCTTTTGTTGGTAAAATAGCAATTGGTAAGATTCATAGAGGTACAGTTAGAAAAAATCAATCTGTAGCTTTAATAGATCATGATGGAAATACAAAGAATTATAAGATAACTAATCTTTTTGTGTATAATGGATTAAAAAGAGAAGAAACTGAAGAAGCAAGTATGGGTGACATAGTAGCAGTAAGTGGTGTGTTAGAAGCAAATATTGGAGATACTATAGCAGATGCAGAAAATCCAGAAGCATTACCATTTGTACATATTGATGAACCAACATTAAGTATGAATTTTATGGTTAATGATTCACCACTTGCAGGTCAAGAAGGTAAATTCATAACTTCAAGACATTTAAGAGACAGATTAATGAAAGAACTGGAAACTAATGTAAGTTTAAGAGTTGAAGAAATAACTCCAGACTGTTATAAGGTTTCAGGTAGAGGAGAATTACATTTATCAATTTTAATAGAAACAATGAGAAGAGAAGGATATGAATTCCAAGTTTCAAAAGCAAGTGTTATCTTCAAAGAAGAGAATGGAAAGAAACTAGAACCAATGGAATACTTAACTATAGATGTACCAGAAGAATTCATGGGACCTGTAATGGAAAAGTTAGGGCCAAGAAAAGGTGAAATGGTTAATATGACATCAGCTGTTAATGGATATTCAAGATTAGAATTCAAAATACCTGCTAGAGGTCTTATAGGTTTTAGAAATGAGTTTATGACTGATACAAAAGGTAATGGTATAATGAATCATGTATTTGATAGCTATGGACCTTATAAGGGTGACATTGAAACTAGAAACAGAGGATCAATTGTTTCATTTGAAGATGGAGAGGCTATTGCATACGGATTATTTAATGCACAAGATAAAGGCTCCTTATTTATAGGTCCTGGAACAAAAGTATATCAAGGTATGATAGTTGGTGTTTGTGGTAGAGCAGAAGATATTGATATAAATGTATGTAAAGGTAAAAAACTTACAAATACAAGAGCATCAGGATCTGATGATGCAGTTAAATTAGTTCCACCAGTTGTAATGTCACTTGAATCTGCACTTGAATTCATTAATAATGATGAATTAGTAGAAGTAACACCTGAAAATATTAGAATGAGAAAAACAGTTCTTGATAGTGGTGAAAGAAGAAGACTTATAAGCAGAAAGAAAAAGTAATTTTTATAAATGTTACTTTGAAAGATTTGTTTAATTTGTGTTGAAATAAAATTAAAGCAAGTAAATAGCCTATGTTTTGGGCTATTTACTTTTGCATATAGGGGGTTCTATGAGAAAAAATAGTAAAAGCCGAAAAAGTAAGCTGTTTATTTTGATATTTGCTATTTTATTAGGTATAGTATATTACCGAAATATTATAAATAGACCTTTGAAAACAACTAATGAAATTGTCCAAATAAAGGTTGAAGAAGGTGAATCTTTAATTGGATTATTGAATAAATTAGATGAAGATGGTTTATTGCGTAGTAAATTTGTTTTAAAGTTAGATATTAAATTCTTTAATAATGAAGCTAGCCTAATTCCAGGTACATATGCTATTAATAAAAATAGTTCATTTAACGAAATCTTAAATATACTTGAACATGAAGGACAGAGTTCATCACAAGTTATTGTTTCAATACCTGAAGGTAATACAATAGATAATATAGCTGTAAAATTATCAGAAGCAGGTTTATTTTCTAAGGAAGAATTTCTTGAAGCAGTAAAAAATTATGATGTTCCGGATTTTATACAAAAAAGTTCTAAGAAAAAGTATAATTTGGAGGGATTTTTATTTCCTGATACTTATTATTTTGATGAAAATTCAACGCCAGAAGAAGTTATTAAAGTAATGTTAGATAAATTTAAAGTAAGGATTAAGGAAATAGAAAAAGAAACAGGAAAAGACATAGAATCATCAGAAATAGAAACAATAATAATAAAAGCTTCTCTTGTGGAGAAGGAAGCAGTACTTGATGACGAAAGAGCAAAAGTAGCTTCTGTAATAGAAAATAGATTGAAAAGAAATATGAAGCTGGAGTTTTGTTCTACTGTAAATTATGTTGTGGGATATGACGGTAAAGAATTACTGAAAAATTCAGATATAAAAGTGGATTCACCATATAATACGTATAAGTACAGTGGATTGCCAGCAGGACCAATTTGTAACCCAGGAAAAGAATCTATTATAGCGGCACTTGAACCAGAAGATACAAATTACTTATTTTTTGTTTCTTTAAAGAATCAAAATGGTAAACAATATTTTTCAACAACTGCAGAAGAGCATGAAAGAGTAAAAAAAGAGCAAGGTTATTAATTGGAGGATAGTATGAGCGGAATTACATATGAATATATGGAAGACTATATAAAAGGGTTAGTTCCTAAAAGACAAGGTATTTTAAAGGAAATTGAGGAATTTGCAAGAGAGCATGGTGTACCGATAGTTCAAGAAGAAACAGGAAGATTTTTAGAGTTTATGGTTGATATGAAAAAACCATTAAGAATATTAGAACTTGGAACAGCAATTGGATTTTCATCAATCTTAATGTATGAAGCTGCTGGTACTGAGCCAGAAATAGTTACAATTGAACGAGAACCTAAGATGATTGAACTTGCAAAGGTTAATCTAGAGAAATTTAATCTAGAACATAAGATAAAAATTATGGAAGGTGATTGCTTAGAAATTTTAGAAAAGCTAGAAGAACCTTTTGATTTGATATTTATGGATGCAGGAAAAGGACATTATAATCACTTTTTACCACATTGCTTGCGTTTGTTAAAAGAAGATGGTATTATTATCGCTGATAATGTTCTATTTAGGGGAATGGTTGCTACTGATGAATTAGTAAAGAGACGTAAGATTACAATAGTAAAGAGAATGAGAACTTATCTAGATATGGTATCAAGTGATGAAAGTTTAATATCATCTGTAATTCCAATGGGTGATGGAATAGCAATTACCAAAAGGAGGAAGAAGTAATGAGAAAGTTTAAAAAACCTGAAATTTTAGCTCCAGCAGGAAGCTTAAATAAGCTTAAAGTAGCTATAGATTATGGTGCAGATGCAGTTTACTTTGGTGGGGGAAGACTAAATTTAAGAGCTTTTTCTAATAATTTTACTTTCGAAGAAATTGAAGAAGGTGTAAAGTAT
>CAKVFO010000244.1 GCA_934746785.1 uncultured Clostridium sp.
TTGTAATTAAAATATAAATTCCATTCCAAATTCTAAGAGCCTGCGATTTAGAATTTGCTCCTTCATTCCTGCATTCTAGAAAAACTTTGATTTCAGATAATCCTCCAAAAGAAATATACTCCCATCTCCAAAATACCCCCACTTCTACATTCCAAAAGAACTACAATACCATATCTAAATATTTCTCAATTAAAACTTCCTCATACCCAGCCTTCTTTTCCACTTTTATAACTTCAGCCAAATCCTTAAGCTCCTTATCTTGAAGCTTTTCAAAACTAGCAAGTCTTGAATCAGATATAATATTCCCTGACAAAATCTCCTTATAAACCTTCTCATTATAAAACATAAACTTTACCCTATCCTTATATCTTCTCTTAATCCTGTCAGCAATTAAAAGCCCCTCAGGATCAAAATCTCCACTATAATAAATAACATTTAAATCCTTAATCTTATCAAGAAGCATATAAGAGGATAAATTAAGCTGCCCACTAGTACAAATTAAAGATACTGGTCTTTTACATCTTTTCAAAACTTCATGAAAAACAGCTGGATTCTCAAAAACATAAACAACATCATCTATCGCTCTAAAAAATTTCACCTTAGATAAGTTACTTATACTAATTTCCAAAGGTTCCCCCCAATTATTAAATTCCTTAATAGCTTCAATCTCCCTTTCCTGAAAATCAAAAGCATTTAAAGAAAACATGGTGCAATGATTAGATAATTCATCCTTCAAAATACCAGCTTCATAATACAACTCATTAATCTCACCTATAGCCTTAACATTTTCCTTACTAAAAATAAACTCTAAGGCTGACTTAAACAATCCTCCAGTAAAAGTATCAAAATCTAAAAAATGAGGATTTCTTGAAACTTCTGCTGAAAAAACAGCTATGTTTTTATATGTACTATTAATATAAGGCAGATTATTTAAAGCATCTATTACAAGACTTACTTTTTTAACTATCTCATCTCTATTCTCTAAAGATTCATTGTACTTTCTAATTAAAGTATTATAACCATATTTTTTACTATTCCTTAATTCCTTAAACCACTTAAGCCCCTGCCCCTCTTTACTTAAATCTATTATGTCCTTAAAAAATTCCTCAAGTTTCTCTGCCTTATCCTCCTTAATTTCCTTATTTGTCTTAAGCTCTTCACAAACAGCTTTTTCTAAAAGTTCACTAAAAACAATATCATTAAACCTTTTAATAAAAAGCTTTTCTACCTCTCTGCACTTTATCTTTGCAGAATCTTTATATAAAACAGAAGGGTCAAAATTAGATAATACCCTTCTCTCCTCTTCATTTTTAGGTTTCAAAGTAAAAGAACCAGTTATCTTTCCATAACCCTTATACTTCTTATAAACCTCTTTAAATATCTTTTTATAAATCCTATTACTTTCAATAAGTTTTAAAGCATCTCTCATAATCTATACATCCATTTCTTCCAAAGTTCTTACTTTGCCATTCCAGTGATATTTTATAGGTAAAACCGTGTCATCTCCATCTTCCCTTATAAGCTCATAAATAGAAAGATCCTTTACACTTTCATAAGTTCCCCATAATACCTGAGAGTTTAAAACATAATCAAGATTTAAACTTTCTATTAAAGTAAACATATTGCTTATATTCTCTTCATCAACACCTGCAAAGGCTTCATCTAGAGATATTATCCTTGGACAGTCCTTCTTATCAGCAGCATTATATCTTGCATTAACAGCTGCAAATAAAGGGATATACATTGCCATAGCCTTTTCTCCTCCTGAAAGTACAAAGAACTCATTATCTGTAAGCTCTTTCTTCTTTTCATTAGGTTTAGAGAAAGACAGCTGGAACTCAAACCACTGCCTATAGTCTAAAACTTCCTTAATTATAGACTGATAGCTTCTTTTAGAGCCATCAGCATTTAAAATACGCTTTTCCCTCTTAAGCTTTTCTTTAAAATGCTCTGCAACCCTTTCTCTATCTTCATCATTCATAAAATCAGGAGCACTCAATATCTTAGTTAATTCACTTATATTAATTTCTCCTTCAGCTTCAGCTTTCTTAGGTTTCCATTTTAAGTATAACTTAAAGCCGCTTGTTGTATTCATTTCCTTCATAAGGGAATCAATTTCTTCTACCCAGCCCTTAGCCTTATGAATTTTTGCATTAATTTTATTACTTAAAGTATCTACTAATATATTTTCAAAAATATCTCTTTCTTTATCATTTATTAAAATACGTTCTGTTTCATAATTAACCTTTAAATGTTTTTCAAGCTCATAAATAGATATGTCCCTCTTATTAAAAGTGCTTCTTATATCAAATCTTGCTGCTGATTTTAATATTTCATTTTTATCTATATCAGAAGTTTCTTCATAATTTTCAAAAATCATCTTAGTCTTTGGATGATAATCTATTATAAAACTTTCATTATAGCTAAAGGTATTAAATAAATTAGTAAGTACATTTTCACTTTTATAATCAATGTTATTAACTGCCCATTTGACAGCTTCATTAAAATCTAAATCTTCAATTTCCTTAATATATTTCAAATTAATTTCCTTAAGTAAAATATCCTTTAAAAGGCTTAAAAGCTCATTTTCATAATTAAGTTTATCATTAAGTTCTGAAATATCATTTTTTAAATGAGAAATATTAGTATTTTTTACTACAATTTTATTAGAAAGCTCTTCTATCTTCTTTGGATAAACATTTATAATTTCAGTAACTTTTCTATATTCAGCTTCAATTTCTCCAAGATTAAAAGCTTTAAGTGCATCTTTTAATCCTAAAATATCATTTTCCTTAACCTTAATTTTATCCTTAATAGACATAATTTCACCATTTATTATATCTATATCATTTAAAACTTCCTGAAGATAATCCCTTAATTGATTTAAAATATTTTTAGAATTATTTATATCTAAATAAATGCTTTTAAGTTTATTAATAACCTTTATATACTGGCGTATATCCTTTAAAGCTGATTCATAACATTCCCTTGTTTTAGGAATTTTTATATGTTCAGAAGCTTTAAAAAGCTCGCCTTTAACTTCCTTATTCTCCTTATAAATCTCTTGAAGCTTTTCTTTAACAAAAAGCACTTCTCTATTACTTTTTTCTAATGCATAAATATTTTCTTTTATAATTTTTAAAGATGATAGTATATCTTTTCCCTCTGGAAAGTTTTTAACTTCTTCTGTCAATATAATATCCTTTTCATCTAAATCCTTTAGAGAAGTTTCTATTTTCTCTTTTTCCTTTAAAACTTCGTCCCTTTCCTCTTCTAAAATTTCAAGCTGTCTTTTTCTAAAGTTTTCCCTGCTTTCTATTCCTATATATTGTGATATATAGTTCTTACTGCTTCCCCCTGTTAAAATG
>CAKVFO010000245.1 GCA_934746785.1 uncultured Clostridium sp.
TTCTAGTATATCATCACAATATTCTAAATTGCCTCCAAGCATTGTAACAACACCTTCTATATCTGCTATAGGAGTTCCAATACCTAAAGATTTTCTTACCACATCTGCTATATCATTAATATTATTTCTAACTCTTCCATCCATTTTACTCCCCCTTATATGTATATATTTACTTCTTCTAATATATAAATTTCACTTTTTATTAAATATATGTAATGAAATCTAATTAATGTTAATTTTATCATATTTGATTTATTATGTAAAATAATCGTTTTCATTATCCATTCCTGCCCTATTTTTATAATATTTTAAATTATTAATTTTATATATACTATAATTTATAAGAGGTGATTTTTAATGAATTATAAAAACATTGAATCTTTATTACTCTCAGCCAAAAATGGAGACATCCCCTCCATAGAAAAACTAACACAAGAATTTACCCCCTTAATAAAATCCCTCTGCTCCAAAGCCCACCTTACCAACTACACCAAAGAAGACCTAGAAAACGAATGCTACCTCACACTACTAAAATCCATACAAAAATACAATCCATCAAAACATAGATTCGTTGCTTATGCTACAAATGCTATTAAAAATAATCTAAACTACCTTATTAGGAAAAATCTTATCCATAAAGAAATAACAAGCCAGGATTGTTTAACTTCTACTGGTTCATTAGAACACTTAAATTTATCTTCCAGGAATACAATTGATGAAGAGCTATTGCATTCTCATACTAAGAAAAGTATTTTAGAAGCTATAGAAACTTTGAATTATGAGGAGAAAGAACTTTTTATTTATGTGCTTCTTAAGAAAAATACTTTAAAGTCCTACTCTAAACTAAAAAATATTTCTTATTCCAGTACTTCTAAAATTAAGTCCAAAATACTTAAGAAAATTACAAATTATATTGAAGATTATTATTTTTTTCTCTATGTTCTTCAGCAATATTATTAATCCCAACACATATATCTCTTACAGTGCAGCTGCTGCAATCTTTAAAAACTCCCCCATCAATAAACCCACATACAACCTCAGTATTATCCTTCATTCCTAATCCCTCCAATCAGTACTTCTATATACCATATATGCAGTAATTATCCTCATTCTAACTCTAAAACTCTAAAGAGTCATAGAGTCTTAGAACCTTAGAGTCATAGAGTTATTTACATATATAAATGATAGAACCCAATGAAAGGAATGATTATATGGCAAAGAAGAAAAAGTCTAATATAGAAAACCTATGTACTAATGAAGATACTGAAATATGTTTTGTAGATAATCCTAAAATTACTGGTGAAGAAATATCCAGCTTTAACTTTGATGATAACGTGTCTCCTGAAGAGAATCCCTCTAAGGTTATCACACCTGTATCATCAGCAACCTTCAAGAGATCTTACTACCTTACAAAAGATACAATAAGAAAAGTAGATGAACTTAAAGCAAAAGACCCATCACTCACTACGTACGTAAGCAAAATTGTTGAAACAGCAATTCAATATTATTATGACTATATTATGAATCTAGATAAATAAGCTTGTTTTATTTTAATAATCATTTATTTAACACCCCCTACTGCATATATTTCATATGTAATAGGAGGTGTTTTTTATGGAACTAAAAGATTTAACTGACCTTATAACTAACGCAGGCTTTCCAGTAGTAGTGACAGCTTACCTTCTTATAAGATTAGAAAAACAATTAAGTGCCCTAACAACATCAATAACAAAATTAAATACCATAATTGCTGCCAAGCTTGGTATTGTAATCAGCACTGAAGAAAATCAATCTTAAAAAAATTTTAGCAGATTCAGAGATACTTCAGAAAAGTGCATATATAACTTATGTAAGCTCTTTGAGAAAGGAGGAATTGACATGGCATTTAGAAAAATCTCTTCCACTACTTCAATGCAGATAGAAGTTGCAAGTGGACAAGACTCATCTGGTAACACAACTTACAGAAAGAAAACCTTCTCTAATGTAAAATCAGATGCTGACTTAGCAGATGTTAGTGCTGTAGCTAATGCTATTATAGGCGTTATGGATGCAGAAACTAGAAATATTCTACTAAGTGAAACATCAAAAATAGTTGAAGAAGCTTAATATCTTCTTTAGCTATTAAAACTTAATGAAAGGAGGTAAATTCTATGGAATACTCATTAACTCTTTCTTTCATCTGTGAAAATGGAGAAAAAAGCTCTATTACTATAGATGGAGTTAAGGACGATTTAAACAAAGAGCAAGTAACAGCTCTTATGGATACCATAATTTCTAAGAATATTTTCTTAACAAAGAATGGTGCCTTAACTAAGAAGTCTGGTGCTCAGCTTACTAGAAAAGCTGTTACTAAATTTGAATTAGCTTAATTTAAAAGGAGCTTATCCTGTTTTAGGACAAGCTCCTTTTAATATTAATATCTTCCTTATAACTCATATTCATTAATAAATCTATCTATTTCTAATTCAATTCTTTCTTTTGATACTTTTTTACTAATTAAAAATCCTACTTCATTATCTTTTTCTGCAACTTGTGTTGGTATATCCCAATAAGTCATATCAGATGAAAATTCACATAACTCAAAATCTAATGCTATATTTTCATTATTTTTAGTAAACTTAACAAAATAGTAATCTTCATTATAATTATCAAAACTAACATTAATTTTATTCATAACTTACTTACCTCTCTAATCTATTTTATATAGGTGAAAATATTCATCATAAAGTCCACAACAAGCATCCATACCTGGATTTGCTCCCATTGAATTTTCTATTATCTTTTCATAAGAACCATATTTTTTTAATGCATCTTCAAATCTCAGCCCTTCTTCTGATCCATATTCCCTTAAATTACTTGCTTTAACTTTTGCTAAACCTTCAAAATCATTTCTCTTTATATATGAATTTAATCTATTTTGATTTCTTTGTTTATTAGCTGCTCTAGCAATTTCCTCTAAAGTTGCTCCGTCTTTTTCCATTGAAATAACTAGATTTGAAATATTATCATTAGCTTTATGATACTTAATTCTACGTTCCCTATAATCAGCAACTTTTTTTGGATCAGTCCAATCATATTTCTTTGATGCAAATTCTCTAATTCTTGAAGGCAACTCTGGGTTAGGCGAATATCCGTACACTGCTTTAGGATTCTCTATTGCATTTATTAGTACCTTTGGATTATCTGAAGGATTATGAATATATCTAAATGGTGTTATTTTTGCTTTATCGGCAAATACTCTTTCGAACTTAGCAAAGTCACTATAATTTGAACTTTCTCTTGCAAGTCTACTCATTTCTATATTAGCAAATACTCTTTCTCTTAAAGCTGCATT
>CAKVFO010000246.1 GCA_934746785.1 uncultured Clostridium sp.
TTGTACTAAAAGAGTATTATAGTGTCAAATACAATATGAAAAACTTATTTGAAAAGTTAAAAAGTATATATTATAAATATAAAATAATTAAATTTAAAAGGAATTTGTACTTTTGTGTTGAATAAGAATAATATGCTGTCAAGGAGGATACATATGAGATGCATAATGAGAATATAGTTGCAGTTGATTTCGGAAGTAAAAAACTTTCAATTTCTTTAGGTAAAATGAAAGGTAATTCACTTGAAATTCAAGGATATTTAAGTTCGAATTCTAAAGGTATTGAAAAAGGTTTGATTAAAGACCAAGAAGAATGTAACAAAGTTTTTGGAAATTTAATTGCTGACTTTGAGAAAAAAATTGGTGAATCGATAGAAGGGGTGTATGCTGGAATTTCTACAAGAAATATTAGGATTAAGGAAGCGTTACCTGAGGTTTCTTTAGAGGAAGGAAAAGTTAGGTTCAAAGATTATAATAAGGCTATTGAAAAGGGAAAAAAGATGATAGAACTTCATGAAGATGAAGAAATAGTTGACTTTATTACGAACTTTTTTATTTTAGATGAGAATCCTATTTTTGATTCAGTAATTGGTTGGATGGGTCAAAGATTAAAAGTAAATGTTACATATTTTATAGGAAGAAAAGAAGACGTTGAAAAGTTTAAAAAGGTTATTACAAATAGCGGAAAGGTATTTAAAGGATATATTTTAAATATTTATTCTGGGAAACAAGTATTTTTAAATGGGGAAAATTCTGATGGGGTTAGAGTATTAGTTGATGTAGGTTCAGGGATATCGGATTATATTATTTTAAAAAATGGGATAATAAAAGAGATAGGTAATGTTCTAGTGGGAGGAAATAATATTACGAACGATTTGGCTATATGCGGTGAATACAGTAAAAGTGAAGCAGAAAATATAAAGGTTATATGTTCTGATAATTTTGAAACATTGTATGAAAATAGAGAGGAGAAAGATACTATTATCATTGGAACAAATGAGGTCTCAAAAACTTTTCTTTATGAAGTTACAAAAGCAAGATTGGATGAAATATTAAAATTGATTAATAGTAAGTTAAAAAACTCTTCCTATTATGAAGACATTTGTAGTATAATATTATATGGAGATGGTATAACTTATTATGAAAATATTGAAAAAATCTTAAATGATGAGTTTGAAAAGAAGGTAAAAGCCATTACTAATGAATACTTAGGAATGAAAAATTCGTTAAATATAACGTCACTAGCAATAGTTAAAGAAGTATCTGATAGATTATACTTATTGAAAGAAGATACAAAAAGGGAAAAAGAAATTGAGTATTTATTAAAAGAGAAAAAAGAAACAAAACAGCCTAAAGTTGATGAAGATAATAGTATAGTTCATAAGATAAAAAAAGTTTTAGGTGATATATTCTAAAGGAGGAATTACTTTGTTAGATTTTGAAGTAGATATGCAGGAGTTAACTAATATTAAGGTTATTGGCTGCGGAGGCGGTGGAAGTAATGCCGTTAATAGAATGATCGTTGAAGGTGTAAAGAATGTAGAGTTTATTGCTGTAAATACAGATAAACAGGCATTAATGCTTTCACATGCTAATCAAAAAATACAAATTGGAGAAAAGTTAACTAAAGGGCTTGGGGCTGGTGCAAATCCAGAAATCGGTCAAAAGGCTGCTGAAGAAAGCAGAGAAGAAATAACAGCTGCAATTAAAGGAGCTAATATGGTTTTTATAACTGCAGGAATGGGTGGAGGTACTGGAACTGGTGCAGCACCTGTAGTAGCAGAAATAGCGAAATCATTAGATATACTAACAGTTGGAGTTGTAACTAAGCCTTTCCCATTTGAAGGAAAGAGAAGAATGAGATTTGCTGAAATGGGAATTGCAAATTTAAAAGAAGCAGTTGATACATTAGTAATTATACCTAATGAAAGATTATTATCTATGGCTGATAAAAAAACAACATTATTAGATTCGTTTAAATTAGCTGATGATGTTTTGAGACAAGGTGTACAAGCAATATCAGACCTTATAACTATTCCTGGAGTAGTAAATGCCGATTTTGCCGACATTAAAGCTGTAATGTTAGATAAAGGTTTAGCACATATGGGTGTTGGATATGGAAAAGGAGATAGCAGAGCTTCAGATGCTGTGAAGCAGGCAATTGCATCACCTTTATTAGAAACATCAATTAATGGTGCAACTGGTGTAATCTTAAACTTTACTGGTGGAGAAGATTTAGGAGCATTAGAAGTATATGAAGCTGCTGATGTAGTTAGGGAATCAGCAGACCCAGATGCTAATATTATTTTTGGAGCAGTTATTGATGAAACTTTAAATGATGAAATAAGAATAACAGTAATTGCAACAGGTTTTGAAGCTGAGAATGTAGGAGAAACTGTAAAGTCTAAGGAATCGGTTATAATTAAGGAACCAGCTAAAGTAGCTGAAGAAACTGTAGAAGAAGCTAAAGATGAAGAAAAGCTTGTGAAAGAAGAGGAAGAGGATTTAGATATCCCAGTATTCTTAAGAAGAACAAGAAAATAATTGTAGTTAACTTTTAAAGTGTTATGTTTTTTAAACATAACACTTTTTTTGATATATAAGAAGTTATAAATTTTGCTATCTAATTAGGAAAAAGGAAATAAGAGAAAAGTTTATTAACTTAAATGTAAAAATAATACGTATAAAAAAAGTTACACAAATGTTAATTATGACAAAATTTTAAAAGGGTATGAATTATAATTTATCTATGAAAAGAGGGGATTGTAGTTGGAACTTTATTTAGATGTTATATTGATAGAAAATTTTATTGTAGATCTATTTTTATTAATTATATCTTTTAATGTAATTAGAATTAAAGTAAGCAATAAGAGGTTGATTTTAGGCTCAGTAATGGGATCGTTTTATACTATTGTTATGCTAGTAAAGGAGTTGAAATTTTTTTCTGGAATGATATTTCAGTTTCTTGTTGCTTTTTTTATTGTGTTAATAGCAGTTGGTATTAGAAGATGGCGAGTAGCTATAAAGTCATGGATAATTTTTTTATTTTCCTCTTTTATTTTAAGTGGTGTATGTTATTATTTGTGTCAGAAAGAATTAGAATATAGTTTTGTATCAGGTACACATTTAAATAATTTATCTTCTAAGAACATAATAATATCATTAATGATTATTTATATTTTAGTGGAGAGGATACTTACCTTTATAAAAGAAAAAAGCTTTATTAGTAATTTTATTTATAAAATTGAAATAAATATAGATAATAAAAAATATGTTGCCAGGGGATTTCTTGATACTGGCAATGAACTTAGAGAACCTATAACTAATCTTCCATG
>CAKVFO010000247.1 GCA_934746785.1 uncultured Clostridium sp.
GTAATATTTCCTGCATAATCATAAGTATATTTCTCAATGCCGCCTTCTGGTGTTGTTATTTGAATTATTCTTCCCCAATCATCTAAAAGGTAGCTTGTCTCATTTCCATTACCATCTATAATACCGGTTATATTACCTCTTGCATCATAACTGTAGCTCTGAGCTTTTTTATTTTCTCTTCTTGAATTTGGAGTAGTTATATCCTTAATCTGACCTAATAAGGTATAAGTATATTCAACCTTATTTTTCTCTCCATCAATTGAAGTTTTAAGATTTCCTTTAGGATCATAAGTATTTTCAGTAACTACCTGTCCTAAAGCATTTTTAACTTCAAGTACCTGCCCAGTAACGTTATATTTGTAAGTAGTTCCTAGACCATTATCTGAGTTGACATCATATTGTTCAGGTAAAACCTGCTTAATGATTCTATCATTTTTATCATAAAATAACCTTGTAGTATTACCAGAGAAGTTGATAAAGTGTGTAAGTCTGTTTTGTTCATCATATCTATAAGATTTCTTCTTTTTATCAAAGTCAAAGTTCTTTTCTGCAAATAGCTTTTCATTTTCCTTCTTCTTATTATATCTATCAAAGAACTTAACATGATAATCATACTCTGATTCATATTTCTTAGTTATAGCTTTTGCATCTTCCCCAGAGAATTCTCTTAAAGAAACAATATTATCAGCCTTATCATATTCATAAACTTTGCTTCTAAAGATTCCATTTACCTTATCAACTTCATGTTCTTCAATTACTCTGTCTATTTCATCATAAACTCTTCCTCTTATAAATCCGTTAGGACTTATAATCTTAGTTACATTGCCATTCTTATCGTACTCATACTTAGTAATGGAGAATACATTTTTATCATTATCGGGTGATATACACTTGCCATTAATCTCTTCTTTCCTCTCAATAAGATTTCCAACCTTATCATAAATATAATGAACAGTTTTGGTTGTATCATCATTAATCTTAAAGCTTTCAAAAGTCTTATTATTTAAACAGTCATATCTATACTTAGCTTTTGCTCCATATTTATCACTAACTTCAATAAGTCTGTTTTCCTTGTCATACTTAAAGTTAATCTCATTACATTTATAATGAATTTCTTCTTCATTAACTAAGTCTAAGCCATGTTTTTCTAAGACTTTATTACCATTGTTATCATATTCATAATAGACAACATTGTACTTTAATTCACCAGAGTATTTACTCTTCTCTTCTAAAGAATAAAGGTTCTTTTCTTCTTTTACTCTTTTACTCTCATACTCTACAGGAGTTTTCTTCTCAATTAAATTGCCAATCAAATCATACTTATATATTGTAGAAATTCCTTCAATGTCTGTTTCTTTAATTATGTTACCACTGAAGTCATATTCAAATGTCTTTTCTACTTTACCTTCTTCATTTATAACTTCTTTAAGTCTATTTAATGAATCATAAGTGTAACTATAACCTAGACCATCATCAGTTTCAACATTATAGTATTCAGGACTTATATGTTTGATTACATTTCCGTTAGCATCATAGAATAACCTCTCTATTCCTCCATCAGGGAAGATAGTTTTTATCTTACGATTATCCTTATCATAAACAAATTCAATGCCTTTACCATTCTTACTTCCTGCATCGTAATAGTTCGGATTAACTTCCTTAATTATATTTCCTTCGCTGTCTCTTAGACTTTGCTGAACAATACCAAGTGGATTCTTAATGCTCATAAGTCTATCGAAGTGGTCATATTCATAATGATATCCTTGGCCATCTACTTCTTCATTTATAATTCCATTTGGAGTATCAACTCTAATAAGGTTACCCATCTTATCGTATGACTTTTTAGTAACATTTCCGTTAGCATCTTTGATTTTTGCTACATAATCTAGATTGTTATAGCCAAATTCAATTGTTCCGTAATCAGTCTTAATTTCAGTGTTACGACCAACATCATCATAGATATATTCATACTCATAGCCGCTATTACTAATAACTTTTACTGGATCTTTTCCTATCTTTCCGTCTAAGTTATCACCTAAATCATATTCATATTTTGTAGTATTTCCTTCAGCATCAGTTTTACTTAAAACTCTGCCAAAAACATCATATGTGAATCTTTCAGTTTTCCATCTTCCAACTGAAATCTTTGTTTTCTCTTCTAATAAATTGTTTCTTTCATCGTAAGTATAAAGGACTTCTCTGCCTTCATTATCTGTAGCCTTTATCAAATTCTGATTTTCATCATATACAAATTCTTTTATAAGTCCATTTGGAAGCTCTTCTTTTAATAAACTTCCATAAATATTGTATTCTCTTCTTGTTACATTGCCATTTCTATCTTTTTCATAAATCTTATTTTGATATTCATCATATCCATATTCTTCACTTGTTCCATCTGCATAAATAAAATTAGTTATTAGCCCTGTTTCATTAAATTTTGTCTTTTCAATTCTGCCACTATTATGATAATAGAAAGTATTTTCTTTTTCACTTTCATCATATTTTACTTCTGCAAAATCACCATCTGGATAATCCTGTCTTATTACTCTTCCTTTTTCATCAAAGAAGTTCTTAGTATAGGTATGTCCATTTTGATCTGTTATGCTGTTAATATAACCTTCTTCATTATAGGTATATCTTGTAATTCCCTGGTCAACATGAACTACTTCTGTTAAATAGTCTCCATCATATTTATATTGAACACATCTTCCAAGCTCGTCTTTTATTTGAATTACTTTGTTATCTTTATAAGTGAAGAATAACTTGTAATTTGAGAAGGTTGTAAGAGTTTCAATATGATTTTCAACGTAAGTTATGTTAAGTTCATTTCCATATATATCTACAACTTTTAATAGCTTTCCTAAGTTATCATAAGTATAAATTCTCTTATCAATTTGAGATTTAAAGATGTAGAAATTATTTTCTTCCTTTAAGGTATAGATTTTTGCTCCACCCTTGTCATTTATCCAAAGATTATTTACTTTGTTAAAGCTTTCTACATGTCCATCAGTACAAAGAACAGAAGCATTATCTCCGTTTATTTCAATATAGGTTTCAACATTTACTGTCCAATTCTTACCTAGCATACCGGTCATAGGATTTACAGATTCATATTTTCTTTCTATTTTAAACTCATCATGGATATCAGGTAGAATCATATCTGTCGATGGTATATATAAACTTCCGGTTGCTCCATCAACTGGATCGGAAAAGCATAATTTATTTCCTATATACTTTTTAAGAAATGAACCTGTTATATTACAGTTACCTGTTGTTGCTAAATCACCTATTAAATCTAAGCCTGTATTGTTTAATAC
>CAKVFO010000248.1 GCA_934746785.1 uncultured Clostridium sp.
CCATTATAGGGTCAGGTCCTGCAGGGCTTTCTGCTGCATTAAATGCTAAGATAAGAAATAAATCTTTTATTTTATTTGGCTCTAAATCTTTAAGCTCTAAGGTTCAAAAGGCGCCTAAGATTAATAATTATTTAGGTTTTGCAAATTCTTCTGGAGATAAACTTGGTGAAGCTTTTAGAGAACATATTGAAGCTATGAATATTGAGATAACAGAAGAAAGAGTTAATAATGTTTATGCCATGGGAGATTATTTTGCTCTTATGGTTAATGAAAAGATGTATGAAGCTAGAACTGTTATCTTAGCAACTGGAGTTGAGTTTGCAAAACCTTTAAAGGGTGAATTTGAGTATCTTGGAAAAGGTGTTGGTTATTGTGCAACTTGTGATGCACCACTATATAAAGGTAAAACTGTTTGCATAATTTCTTCTAATGAAGAAGGTGAGGGAGAAGCTAATTATGTAAGTGAACTTGCAGCAAAGGTTTTTTATATTCCTTTATATAAGGGAAAGTATGCTTTAAATGACTGTATTGAAGTTGTTAAGGATGTCCCTGTTGAGGTTAATGGGGAAAGTAAGGTTTCTTCTTTAGTTCTTAAGAATAGGGAAATTGAAACTGATGGTATATTTTTCTTAAAGGATGCTATTATGCCTTCACAGCTTGTGCCAGGTCTTCAGGAAGAAGATGGCCATGTTAAGGTTGATAGACTTATGAAGACTAATATTAAGGGGCTTTTTGCCTGTGGTGATTGTGTAGGAAAGCCATATCAGTATATTAAGGCGGCAGGTGAAGGGAATATTGCTTCTTTAAGTGCTGCTGAGTATTTAGGAAAATTGAAATAGGGATAGTTGTCCTATGATTTTGTGGGACAAATTTTAAACCACTAGAATTCTAAGGATTTTATGCCTTAGGGTCTTAGTGGTTTTATTCCTGCATGTCTGTTTTAAATAAATGTTGGTGATATTCCCTGGAGAAATATTGGAGATATCCCTGGAGGACTGTTTCAAATAAATGTTGGTGATGTTCTTAGGGTACTATTTTAATTGAGTACTGGATTTTAATTACATTTGAAAAAATATCAAAAAAGATAGTATAATATACCATAACAACATTTATTTAAAACAGACAGTCATGATGAGAAAAAGGTGATACACAAATGAAAAAATTGGTCGAAAGGGTTAAGAAGATTATTTACTTAAAAACCTTTAAAATGGCATTATCAGCAACAATTGCAATAACTATAGCAGAACATTTAGGCTTAAAGTTTGGAGTGACAGCTGGAGTTATATCTATATTAAGCATATTAAATACTAAAAAAGAATCCATGAGAGTAGGCTCAAGAAGACTTATGGCTTGCCTGACAGCTATAATTTTATCCTTTGCCTTGTATCAGATTTTTGGAAATACTACATTTATATTTGGATTCTTTCTATTAATATTTATACCTATAACAGAGACTTTTAAAATACAAGAAGGTTTAGTTCCAGGAGCAGTATTATCTACACACTTACTAACAAGCAGTAACATTAATCCAGAGTGGATAATAAATGAGATAGGCCTTACTGTTATAGGAATAGGGGTAGCATTCTTTTTCAATTTATATGCACCTTCATTAGAAAAAGAATTTGAAAAGAACAAAAAGAGCATTGAATCAAATTATAGACTTATACTTTCACATATGTCAAAAAGTTTATTAAATAATACAACATCAGCGTACGAGGATGTTATTATTGCAAAGGCAGAGAAAAAAGTAAAAGAAACTATGGATCTTGCATATAAAATAAAGGATAATTCTTTATTTAAAGATGAAGAATACTATATTAATTATGTTGAAATGAGAATGATGCAGATGGATACACTGAAAAGGATGAAGAAACATCTAAAGAGATTCTATATGCAATATGAACAGACAAAAATATTATCAGCCTTTACAGAAGAAGTTGCAGTTGATATATATGAAGAGAATGATTGTATTGTTCTTATAGATAGATTAAGTGATTTGAAAAAAGAATATAAAGAAATGGAGCTCCCAAAGAGTAGAGAAGAGTTTGAAAATAGAGCTTTATTATTTCAATTTTTGAATGATCTTGAAGATTTTTTAGTTATAAAAAGAGATTATAAATTTCTGTTAAATGAAGAAAAATGATTTGAAACTTGCAAAAATATTAAGGTAAGAATAAAAAATAGCGTTCTTACCTTTATTTTTTTAGAAAAAACTTGTAAAAAAAATTCAAAATGAAATTTTTGATTTTTTTTCTTTAAATATTTTGAAAATTTAAAATTATGTAGTATAATAAAATAAAAATTATATCTGTAGTGTAATTTTATATGAAAAAATTATTATATTTTTTATTGACAAACATATAATAAATAGTATAATAGAAAAATAAATAAGAGTAAGGAGGAAGAAATATGGCAGTTAGAAATTATAGAGAAATGTATATAACAACTATAATGTCATTAGGAAGAAATCGTGGAATTTCAGAAAAAGAATTAACTAGATCACATCTTTCAAGTTTAAGCTTTGATGAACTAAGAGAACTAGCTTTAAAATTACAAGGGTAATTTTAGAAAGGAAGAATAATGGATTCGTCTGATGATAAATAATAGGAGTAGCTTGGTATTTTGATAGCTGCTCCTTTTTTGCGTCTTAAAATTAACTTATATATTAATAGATTTATAATTACTAATGACTAGGAGGGATAGTTATAGGAATAATTATACTAATTATAATATTAGCAGTATATATAGAAGTTATTTCAAGGATAGCTTTTAATAGAGCATTTATGGCTAAAAGAAAAACAATAGATTATGAAATAAACAGATTGAAGAACTGGGATATGTGGGATGAAGAATATAATAAATCCCTTCCAATAGAAGATGTAGAGATAACTTCACATGATAACTTTAAATTAAAAGGGCACTTAATAGAAAATCATAAAGAAAATAATAAATATGTTATTCTAGTTCATGGCTATAGTGCTCATTATTCCATACATATGCCTTTTGTAAAGATGTTTCAAGACATGGATTTTAATGTGCTTTTAGTAGAGCAGAGGGCACATGGAGATAGTGAAGGAATTTATACATCTTATGGCTATAATGAAGCTAAAGATTTAAATTTATGGATTGAATTCTTAGAAAAGAGAAGAGGAGAAAAACTATATATAGGTCTTCATGGACAGTCCATGGGAGCAGCAGCTGTAATGATTTGTGGAGCTCATAATGATAAAGTTAAGTTTGTTGTAGAAGATTGTGGCTATTTTTCTGCTAAAGAAC
>CAKVFO010000249.1 GCA_934746785.1 uncultured Clostridium sp.
TGAATAAGGTTTGGAACATAGGGATATATGCAAGGGTAAGTACAGGAAAAGAAAGTCAGGCAGAATCAGTATCAGTGTAAGTTGAAGCACTTAAGAAGTGGATAATATCAAAGTCTAGAGAAGATGCAGAAGCAATATATAATCTAAGAGATGTTTATGCTGATGAAGGCATGTCTGGATCTACTTTTAATAGAGATAATTTTATGCGAATGAAAGAAGATATAGAACAAGGTAGAATTAATATGGTTCTTACAAGAGATTTATCTCGTTTTAGCAGGAATTACGTACTTGCTGGCTACTACTTGGAAGATTATTTTAAGGTTAAGAATATAAGATTTGTATCTGTTTTAGATGGCGTGGACACGGATCAGGCTGAAAATGATATTGTTCCTTTCAAAAATATTCTCAATGAGATGTACATTAAAGATTGTAGTCGTAAAATTAGATCTGCTCTTATTACAAGGATGGAAAGAGGAAGCAGCATAGCAAGTAAACCACCATATGGTTATAGATTTCAAGAAGAGTTTGAAGGCAATCAGAAGACTATTAGATTAGTACCTCGAGAGGATGAAACAACTAAAGTTGTTAGAGAAATTTTTAGTTTATATAGTAATGGTTGGGGAGTGGGAAGAATTGCTACCTATTTAAATAAAAAACAAGTTCCACCACCATCATATTATATAAAGAATTTCGCTAGGAAAAAGTATGGGATGTGGAATAACAATACAATAGTTTCAATTTTGAAGAATCCAAAGTATGGAGGAATAATGATTCAAGGGCGTTATAAGAAGGTAAGTTATAAGGTTAAAAAGGTTAATATTATGCCAGATGCGAAATGTATAAAAGGAGGAGAATTTAAAGGAATAATATCAAAGGAAGATTTTTATAAAACGCAGGAAATAATTCGAAGAAGAAGTCAAGGCAACTATAGATATGTAGGAAATTCAGCACACCTCTTCACAGGAATGCTTAAGTGCAGTGATTGTAGTGGAAGTATGATTTATAGAAAAAAATATCAGGGATATAAATGTAACAATAGTCAAATAGGTGGAAAGAGATGCAGACCTCACAGCATAAAAGAGAAAGATTTGTTACAGATAATATCAAAAGATTTAAGAGATATGGTAAGCAGTAACGTAAATAAGAAAGAAACTTTTGATAAATATAATGTTTTTGAGTTGAATGAGGATTATCAAAAAGAGTTATGTTGTGTAGAGGATTCTTTAAGTAAGTTAGATAGAAAGTTTAAATGTCTGTATGAAGATAAAATTGCAGGAACAATAACCGAGCATAACTTTACGAATATGATTAAAGAGGTTCAGAAGGAACAGGAAGCCATTATTAAGAGAAAAGAAGAGTTACTAAGGATTAAAAATTCAAGTAAAAATGATGATGATATATTGGATAAATATAAGGAACAACTTAAGGATTTGATTGATTTGAAAAATATAGATAGAAGTGTAATAGAAACTTTCGTAGATAAAATTCTTGTGGAGCAGAAAGCAAATTCAAAGGAGAAAACAATACGCATATTTTATAAATTTAGTAATCAAGAAAAGACTACAAGTATAAAATATAGGAAATAAATATCAAAAAACACCCGTGTCGTACAAAACGCAACTGCTTTATGTACGATAGAGGTTCTTTTAGATATAAAAGATATAGGGTGGATGACTGTGTGAAGTTTTTTCTGTAAATAGCTTTCTATGATAAATTAATTGAAAGGTATGAGGTATGAGATTTTCCTCATACCTTGATTAAACTATAATAGTTATTTTTTTACATGTCAACAAAACCCTTTAAAGTGGGTGTATTTTTTTATATTTAATTCTGAGACTTGTTAAAGTCGTCCTTCATACATTATTGACAATTCTCCATAAACTTTACCCCAATTTCTTAAAGGCATAGTCCATTTTTTTGTAGCTTCAAATGTAGCTAAATATAGTGCTTTCAACAATGCTGTATTGCTTGGAAATACGCTACGCTGACGGTTTAATCGGCGATATGTACTATTAAGACTTTCTATAGCATTTGTTGTATAAATAACTTTACGAACTTCTGAAGAAAATTTAAAAATAGGAGTAATCACATCCCAATTATCATGCCAACTTTTCATTGCATTAGGATACTGATTTTGCCACTTTTCAGTAACTTTAAGCATACAGGCATGTCCTTGTTCTTCTGATACTGCATGATATATTGATTTTAAATCCCTAGCAAATTCTTTTTTATCTTTATTGGCAACATATTTTAATGTATTACGTACTTGATGAACTATACAACGTTGATACTCTGTATCTGGAAATGCTACATCTATTGATTCTTTGATTCCTTTGAGACCATCAGCACAGATAACTAATATATCTTTTACTCCTCTATTTTTTAACTCATTTAAAACACCAAGCCAATACTTGCTGCTCTCGTTTTGACCAACTTGAACAGTTAATACTTCTTTTCTACCATCTTGGTTTATTCCTAGAACAACATATGCAGCTAGTTTTTTAATAACATGATTATCTCTAACTGAGAAATGTATAGCATCTATAAAAATAATAGGATAGATTTCCGAAAGCGGACGCTGTTGCCATTCTTCTATTTCAGGAAGAAGTCTGTCTGTAATATTTGAGACCATACCTTCACTAACTTCAAAACCATAAATATCTTCAATTTGTTCTGAAATTTGACGTGTTGTAAGTCCTTTGGCATACATAGCTATAATCTTATCATCAATACTTGAAATATCCTTTTGTCTCTTTTTTACTATTTGAGGCTCAAATGAGCTCTCTCGATCTTGTGGAACATTAATGTCCATTTCCCCATATTTGCTACGAACTTTCTTTGATTTTAAGCCATTTCTTGAATTTGTATTATCACTACGTTCATATTCATCATAACCTAAATGCTGATCCATTTCGGCTTGAAGCATACTTTCTAACGTACCTCCTAGTAAATCCTTTAAAGCATCTTGGATGTCTTCAGCAGATTGTATATCATACTCACGTATTAAATCTGCAATAATATTCTTTTTTCCTTCACTTAATCTTTCTTTTCTTTTTCCCATAAAACAACAGCCTCCTATGATATATTTATTTTATCATAGAAAGCTGTTATATTTTGTAATTTACAGACTTTTTTTCACACAGTCGAGTGGATGGATAGTTTGTTATATTTTTGGTCTTACGTCAATATATTGGACACAAAAAGTCAAACTTTTTTAATTATACACTTCTAGCTAATAGCTCACA
>CAKVFO010000250.1 GCA_934746785.1 uncultured Clostridium sp.
CCATACAGGTCCAGTTCCATCTACCTTATAATAATTATAAACATTTCCACTTAAACTTGAATTTAGCCTAAAACCGTCAAACCATCCATCTCCTGTTTTCGGATTAGTTAAATAATTAATTCCATTATAATATTCACTATACTGTTCTATTCCCTTTTCCCACTTATTATAAGCATTAGACATTAACTTATAGTCCCTTCCATCTTCTGCATCAAACTCAGCTATAGCTCCCATGGAATTATGATAAAGCATATCTTCTCCCATCTTAACGCCATGAGGATCATAGCTATTAAAAGATACTTTAGCAGAATTTTGAGGCAGCCCATCATATGTATTTAAATCATAAATCCCTCTTTCCATATCATACGTTTTAGCGAAATTAACATCTTTACTATGAATTAACAATTTAACCCCTTTAATATCACCATCATATTGTGGTATTTGACCATAGATACTATTATAGTAATCTAAAGACCAGCTTATAAATCTAGTTTTATTTGGCTGTGCCCATAAAATATCATCTTCAACATACGTATTTATCTTTGGACCATTAGAACCAAATTCTATATATGTATTTCCAAGCCTAGGAGTAGATTTCTCCCTAAAATACCAAAAAACTGCCCATCTCATATGAGTATGTTGTATACCATCTGGAGATCGAAATAATACTCCACCATTTTCTGTTTTATAATACCACGGTCTGTCATAAGCAAATATAGATTCTTTTAACCCGCCACCATAGTCACCTTCCTGCTTTATTCTCCCTGAATTTCTAACAGCCGGTGTTGCCCATTCTCTTTTGGACATTTCTAATGTCCATCCCCTTGGGTCATTTCTATGTATAGATGACCAGTGATCATATCTAACAATGTCTACTATTTTAGGAGGCTGTGCTGCACTTAAATTATAATTTCCTATATTAGTATTAGCAGCTCCTTGTGCATAAAAATTAACTAACCCATAATCAAATTCATAAGAATCATATTGACTTCCAAAGGCATTTCCATCTATATATTGATTATGTTTATAATCATCATTTGTACCATCATAAGCTCTTACTCTAATAGTATATAAGCTTGATACACCAAATAAACTTGATATAACAATATATTTAACATATTTTTTAATCATATTTATAAAATCCCTTATAATTTTTATCGTTTCATATTGGTTATTATATCTTTCATTTGAATATTGTGTCAATATATAGTAATTTCACACAAAAATCTTTATTACAATTATTTTTTTCCCCATAATTAACTACTAAAATGAAATTTTTTAGTCAGATAAATTTACATTTTAATAAAAAGGTTTATATAAAATATAAACACAATTTCATACTAATACAAATATTTAAAGATTTAACTTCATAAATAACTATAGTATAAAAGCAATTTATATTATGTATACCTAATTCGAAAAATTATTCACTAATTATTAGTAAATAATGCTATAATTTAGTTATATCATTTTAAAATCAATACTATTATATTTAAATGAAATAAACAAAGAGAGGAGAGAGTTACAGACTGTTTCTGAATTCTGTAACAAAAGAGATATGAATAAAGATAATAATAAAAAAGTTACAATATATTTAATGAGACATGGAGAAACAATACTAAACAAAGCTGGAAAAACTCAAGGCTGGTGTGACAGTGTTTTAACAAAAGAAGGTTTAGATGATGTTATAAGTACTGGAATAGGACTTAGCAATATAAAATTTGAAGCTGTTTATAGCAGCGATTTAGGACGAGCTGTTAAAACTGCTGAAGTTGTTATAGAAGAAAATAACTCAAGTGAAAATCTTCAGCTTATTAAATGTGAAGATTTAAGAGAAATGTATTTTGGAAAATATGAAGGCGGCATGGACAGTGACTTTCATAGAGAACTTGCACAATATCTTAAAGTTACATCTATAGAAGATCTTTATGAAAGACTAGATTGTCAAAGAGAATTTTGTGATGCATGTGCTTCTTTAGATGAAACTAAGGAAGCTGAAAATTATGATACTCTTTTAAAAAGAACCACCTCTTGTTTTGAGAAGATATGTAAAGAAAATTATAGGAAAGCTCCATGCAATATATTAATTGTAGCTCATGGTGGAATTTTAAGAATCCTTTTAGAACACTATAGCAAAGATTTTATAGATCTGAAGAATATTGATAATGCTAGTATTTCTAAAATAGAATATGGAAAAGGTAAATTTAAAATCATTTCAATAAATGACACAAGCTATACAGAACAAGGTAAAGATATTCGTATGATTTAATTAAAGGTGCTGCCTAAATAGGCAGCACCTTTATGTTACTTAAAAATAGACAACTAACCTCAATAACAAAGTTAGCTGTAATAACAAAGTTAACTGTCTACAGCCTGAAACATGAATTATATACAGAACTCTTATTTTTTAACTATAACAAATCATTTAAACTATTATCATTTAAACTATTAAATTTTAAACTTGCTTTTACAGCTTCCATTCCAAATGCTGCTGATCCCTTAGGCATCCATATTTCTTTCTTAGATAATAAACCATTATTAAATTCTTTCTTCTTAAAAGTATATGTAAAAGTTGTTTCATTGTCTGGTACATAAGAGTTAAGCTTGTCAATAAGCATTTTAATTACATCACTCATCATATCGTCTTGAATATTATCAATATCATTTATTGTATATTCACCATTTTTAATTTTATCAGTATATGTTTTTTGTAAAGAATCTTCTATATCTTGATAGATTGCCATTATATCAATATAATTAACCTTGAATTCTAACTCAGCTTCATCTTCTGATTCATTTAACACTGTAACATCTTTACATTCTAATCTCTTTAAAGCTTCAAGATATGCATCTAAATATGTATTTAATTCTTCATCTGATATGTTTGATCCAGTAGAGCTAAATGTAGATACAACTGACTTCTTAGCTTCTGATATTTCATCATCAAGAATACTTTCAAATTCTTCTGATTCATTACCTAATATCCCCTTTAACCTTGTTGCATCTTGGTGCACTCCAACTTCATAAAATATCTTACCTGATTCTTCTGAAGTAATTTTTCGATTTCCACATCCTGTTAATACCAATAACATTGACATCGTCAACATAATTGTTATTATAAGTTTTTTAAAATTTTTCATCTTATTCCCCCTAATTTTGTCGTATAAAATAACATTGAGTGTTAATTATAGCATAAAAG
>CAKVFO010000251.1 GCA_934746785.1 uncultured Clostridium sp.
GGAAATACTTTAAAACTTATTGAAACTCAAGTTAAGATTGATAGAATGCTTCAAGATAACAAGCCGCTTACAAGAAATGAAATTAAAGAGATTGTTAAAGAGGTAATTAGTAAACTTGAAGATTACAAGGTTATTATTCCTAAGATAAATGAAAAGATTATTGAATCAAATAGTAACTTAACTTCTGCAGAGGTAGAACAATTAATTAATGAGGTTAAGGAGAATATCAAGAAAGTATGTCAAAGAGTTTCTATAGGTAAGGGTACAATTGAAGATTTTGAATATCTAGGTGAAAAGAGAGTAAATAAAAACAATATTGAAGTAATTAATACAGATATTCAATACAATCATATAACTCCAGAAAGTGCTTATAGATTAAAGGACTTAGATGTTGCAGTAACTGCAGGTCTTGCAATCTATGAAATTAATAATAGTGCTGAAAACTCAGGAGTTGAAGATTTCAAGAAAATTGGAATTGAATTAGAATTTAGTGAAAGTGATACAAGCTTATTCAGACTTGTTCAATCATCTATTAAGATTGATAGAAGAACTAAGGATAATAGATATATAATAAGAAGTGAAATCAAGGAAATTGTAGATAGATTAAGAGACCATTTAGAAGATGCAAAAGTTATAATTCCAAGATTAATACTAAAAATAAATGCAGCTGAAAGAAATGCTGAAAAACCTCTAGATAGTTTAGAAATAAGCGATCTTGTAGAAAATACAATGAAGGAACGTAAACTTATAATTTCTAGAATTTGCAGTGGTGATGCAACAGTAGATGATTATGCAGCAGTTGGTATAGAAGATATAACTAGCAAAAACATTGATATTATAAATACTGAAGTTAAAAAGTATAGAAATATAACACGTATAAGTGATTATAGATTAAATTCAGTAGTAGATGCAATAAAGAAGACTAATGCTATCTATGCAATAAATCTTGGTGCTTTAAATGAAAAATGGGATATAAGACAAATTCATAATAACAGGGGCGATTGTATAAGAGAAATCAAGAGCACCGGCCGTGTAAGTGAATTAGAAGAATTAGGTCAAATAGTAAATTGGAATGAGCAAAATGACAGTGAACTTGGTCTTATTAAACAAGCTGTTGAAATTATGAGAAGTTCACTTGGAGGAAGATATTTAACTAGAAGTGAAATTATAAATGACATAGTTAAGAATATTAAGAAAAACTTCGAAGATTCTAAGTTAATGATACCACGTATTTACCATGCTTTAAATGATGAAAAGACTGATAGAAGCGAAGAACTTACAGCTGAAATTGTAAATGAAGTTATAGCAGAACAAGAAAAGATAGTTAAGGATGCTGTAGACAGAATATTCTTAGGTGAAGGTAAAGTTTCTGATTATCAATTATTCAGTGAAATTGAAGTTAATGAAGGTAATATAGACCTAGTTAATAATATAATTAAAGAACACAGAACTGTAACTAAGTTAACACCTTATAGATTAGATGGATTAGGATATAGTGTTAAACTTGGATTTGCATTAAGCAATCTTAACAGTGGTAATGTTAGTAAGTCATGTGATGAATTTGCATTACTTGGTGAAAACATTGAATACAGCGAAGATGCAACAAGCTTATTCATGATTATTAAGGATCAAATAGCATTAACTAGAGATTTAAATGAAGGTAGAAATTTAACTAAGAATGAAATCTTAAATATAATTGCTGAAGCTCGTGAAAAACTTGAAGATATGCAGGTTTATGTTCCAGTTGTTAAGGCTGCTGTTGATAAGGCTAAGATGACTGAAACTCTTACAGTTGATGAAGAAAGAAAACTCATTGAAACTATTAAGAGTAAAATAATGACTTCTATAAATAAGATTTGCAACGGACTTGGAGAAGTTGAAGACTTTATAAATATTGGAGAAAATAGAGTAACTGCTGAAAATATTGATTATATTAATGCTGATATTAAGACTGATAAGGCAAAAACTAATGTTTCTACTACTGAAAGAGAATTTACTACAATTAAGAAGTTAAGCGACTTTAGAGTATCTGGATTAACAGATGTAGTAACAAGAGGTTTAGCATTACATGCTATTAACATTAATAAAACTACTAAGGGTGAAGATGGTTTAGTTAAAGAATATAAGGTACTTCATAGAAAGGTAACTTATGATGATGAAATTTCAAGTCTTTACGGAATAATTCAAAAGTATATCATGATGGAAAAGAGAATTAATGATGATAAGCCTTTAGGAAGACAAGAAATTCTTGATTATATGGATGAAGTAATTAATAACTTTGATAGATATAAGATTACTATGCCAAAGATTGATAGTGAAATCTTTGCTAGAGAATATGAAACTAGTAAAGGGTTAGATAGCAAAGAAGTAGAAGAAATTAAGAATTCAGTAGAAAAAGACTTAAAGAATTCAATTAGAAGAATTGTTTCAGGTATTGGTACACTAAATGATTATCAAATGTTTGGTGAAGAAAGAGTTAATTCTAAAAACAGAAGTGTAATTAATGCTGATATTAGAAAATACAAGAATATAAAGGCAGTTAAAGATTACTCAGTAAGTGGATTAACAAAGGCTGTTGATATTGGACTTGCAGTATATAACTTAAATAATGCTACTGAAACAGTAACTAAGGATGGATTTGTAAATGAACTTGCTTTACTTGGATATGAAGTTGAATATAGCAAAGAAGATTTAAGTATTTACCAGCTTATAAAGGATGGAATTAATATTCAAAGAAGATTAGAGGATAATAACAACATTGGTAGAGATTCTATATGTGAAGTTATTGACTTCGTATTAGACAATCAAACTAAGGCTGCTAATAAATATCCAAATATCATAAGTGCTATTGAAACTCAAGACCAAGAAAAGGATTATGAACTTACAGGAGCAGAAGTTAAAGTAATTTATGATCAAATCATGAATGATACTTCTGATGTAGTAGAATAAAAAATATATTAAAGTTTATGATTAGAGAACAAAGTGGCTGACACCACGCTTTTTAGCGCAGGAAGCCACTTTGTCACAGCCTGTCAAAAGGTTCTAAAAGCAAAATAATTTCCTATACGTTAAAACCTGCTAATAAAAATCAAGTATTTTTTTAAGATCCAATAGTTATTTTTTTAAATTACTTATTTATTTTTTGGCAACACTAATAGACAAAATTAAAAATTAATTTTGTCTATTTTTTACAT
>CAKVFO010000252.1 GCA_934746785.1 uncultured Clostridium sp.
GAAGTGGATAAGCTAATCAGTTTAATGAGTGAAGAAAAGATAAGCATAGAAAAGTTAAATTATATAAAGCCATCATTAAATGAAATATTTATTAGTGAGTTAGGGGATTAAGAGTATGAAGAAATTTAAAACTGTTTTTAAATTTACTTATTTGTGGAATTTAAAGAGTACAGGATTTATAGTTGCCACAATAATTGGTGTGATTTTAGTGGCATTATCAATGAATATTAATTTATTGAAAGATAAAATTTTAGGTGATTCATCTGAGATAATTGCAATTTGTGACTATGATAATAACTTTTCATTAAAGGAAGAAACTCTTAATGATATAGGATTTAAAGATTGTAATTTTAAAGAAGTGGAAAAATCAGATATAGAAGATATTAAAAAAGGCATAAAAGAAGGAAAAGCAGAAGAAGATTATTTAATAACTATGTATTCTCAAGAAAAAGAAACTATAGAAGTTTTCTCTAAGTCTACTTCTAATTCGGAGAAAATAAAAAATATCACAAGTTATTTAAAAACTATGTATATTTCAAGTAGAGCTGAAAGTTCTGAATTAGATCCTCAAATACTTAATAATTTAATGTCAGATGTTCCAATAGAACTTATTGATTCTGATGAAGATAAAGAAGGTAATATGATATTAGTATATTTTTTAATTTTAATTTTATTTATTATGATTTTCTTTTATGGAATGGATGTTCTAAATTCAGTTGTGGAAGAAAAAAATAATAGAATTATGGAAACCTTGATAACCATGTCTAATCCTCTGGAATTATTTTTTGGTAAGGTATTTGGTGTATGTGCAGTAACTTTGACACAGTTAACTATATTTACAATTGCGGGAACAGTGTTTGTTAATCTTAATAGTGACATACTTGATTTTTTATCTCAATTTAATGTTAATCTGGATTTAAAGCTTATATGTTACCTTTTAGTATTCATTATTTTAGGATATTTACTTTATGCATTTATATTTGCTGCTTTAGGCTCCCTTGTTAGCAGCACTCAAGATTCAACACAAGCCGTTATGCCACTAACCTTTTTTGTTTTAGCTATAATGATGGCAGGACTAATGTCTTTAACTAATTTAGATTCAACTTTTGCAAAAGTATGTTCATTTATTCCTTTCTCATCACCAATATTTATGTTTGAAAGAGCAATAATATCAGAAGTGCCAGTGGTTCAAGTTATTATATCCATAGTAATTTTAATTGTAAGTATTTTAATTGTAGGGTGGGGTTCTAGTAAGGTTTATAAAAGAGGTATACTTCATTATGGGAAAAAGGCATCTTATTTTAAAATATTACTCAATAAAAAATAGTTGTATAACTGTAAATTACAATAACAAAACTACAAAGAAAATGAGGCGGGAGAATGGCAAAAAAAATTATTTATATTTTATCAGTTATTATAATTTTATATGTAACAATAATTAATAAATTAAGTTCAACAAAGGTTGCTTTTTCAACTCCATTAGTAGTAATAGCATGTTTTATGATTATAATTACATTTATGAGCAGCTATATCATAGAGTTTTTTAATAAAAGTCAAAGGGGGAGAGCGTGCTTTAAAGTTATAAAAATACTTATAGCATGTGCACTTATTATTTTTACAGTTATAGAAGCAGCTATAATTATTTATCCTAAAAGTAATAAGACTACTTCAGATTATATTTTAGTATTAGGAGCAGGATTAACAAATGGAAAATATCCTAGTCTTACATTAAAAGCAAGATTAGATTCAGCCGTGGAAGTATTTAATATGATGGGAGAAAGTAAAAAGATAGTTGTAAGTGGAGGAAAAGGAAGTAATGAAGATATAGCAGAAGCTGATGCTATGAAAAATTATCTTCTAGAGTGTAACATACCAGAAAATATGATTGTTTTAGAAAATGAATCAAGAACTACTGCTGAAAATTTTAAGTTTTCAAAGGAAAAGATAGAAAAGGATAGTGGAAAATCTATTGAAAATTTAAATATAAAGATAGTAACAACAGATTTTCATTCCTTACGAAGCAGGATTCTTGCAGAAAAGTACAGTTATGGTGAAGTTAATAATTATTCATCAAAAAGTGTATGGTATCTAGTGCCTATAAGTTACTTAAGAGAGTCTTTGGCATTGGTTAAAAGTGTAATATTTGATTAAAATAAAGGGGCGTATCAAAAAGGATATCAGTCCTTTTTGGTATTGTTAACATTTTAATAAAATGTATAAATTTATTAGTGTATAATTAAATTAAAACCTTAAAGTGGGAGAAGGATAAATGTATATAGATAGAATTAAAATAAAAGAAGTATTTAAAAGTTATGTTGATAAATATAATAGCAGAGATGGAAAAATAAAATTAAAGATAGATCATACATATAGAGTTGCTAAGATATGTGAAAAGATAGCTAAAGAATTAAAGTTATCAAGTAAAGATATTGATATAGCATATCTTACAGGTATTCTTCATGATATAGGAAGGTTTGAACAGATAAGAAGATTTAATACTTTTGTTGATGCTGATTCAATTGATCATGCTAAGTTAGGCACTGAGATTTTATTTGAAGAAAATTTGATAAGAGATTTTATAGATGATAGTAGTGAAGATGACTTAATTAAGAAGGTTATATCTAATCATAATGTCTTTTCTTTACCAGATGATTTATCTAAAAGAGAAAAACTTTTTGCTAAAATTTTAAGAGATGCAGATAAGATAGATATTTTTAAGGTTAATGTAACTGAACCAGTATTAGATGTTTATGGATATAGCCAAGAGGAAATTTCAAATTCTATAATAACAAAGGAAGTTTTAGAATCTTTTAAAAGAAGAGAAACAGTTTTAAGAAGGTTAAAAAGAACTCCAGTAGATAGCATAGTTTCTAATATAGCATTTATTTTTGGAATTTATTTTGATGAAAGTATAAAGATAGTTTTAGAACAAGGATATTTTGAAAAGTTATTAAATTTTAAATCTAATAAATTAGAAACAAATAGACAATTTGCTGAATTAAAAGATACAGCTATTTTATATATAAGAGAAAGGGGTAATATTTGATTCTACAAATAATGGTTAAAGATATATTTTTAAATAAAATTCAAAAAAATAAATAAAAAATAAAGAAAAATATTGACAACGATTACAGAGTGTTGTAGAATAAGGTTACTAAGTTAAATAA
>CAKVFO010000253.1 GCA_934746785.1 uncultured Clostridium sp.
GAAAAGCACTAAAAAATAAAAAGAATTGATAAAATAGAACATAATAATAAGATAGCTGAGTAGATTAACTAGAGACTTGGAACTCGGGACTAGGAAATTGTAACGGAGGGAGGGGGGGAAGAAGGACTTGAAAGAATTGAAATAGATAAATAAAAATCTATTTCAATTAAATTAGATAAGGATGAAATGGTGAAAAGGTTGAAGGCAAATCATTAGTACCTAAAGAATTTTCAGATTATAAAAATTATCTTATAGATGAAGATAGTGCTATTAATTTTATATTTTCAAAGGTTTTGAAGTTAATAATATGTAATAAAGTTTACTCAGGTGATGAAGTAGATAATTTACCTAAAAAAATAGCTTACAGAAAAGATGGTTTTCTTTATATTTATGAATTAAGAGAAACACCAATATACAAACTGTATGGCACTGATTTTTATGGGGATTATGGTATTTTTGAAGCTACTGGTGATAGAGAATATGCTGATAAGTTTAAAAGATATAGTTATGTTAAGGTTTATAGTACGGAGCCAGAAGTTAAATTAGGAGTAGTTGATACTTCAAATTTAAGAAATCTTGAAAATTTTGCACCAGGAGCATTGGAACATATTTTTGAAGGTGAAATTAATAGAAGAGGTAATTCAGTAGGTTTTCATTATGAAAATTATCCAACAACTAGAGGAGAAATAATTACAGGTACCAAAACTAATCCTAATAATTTTGGAGTATATCGTGGAAAGATAAAGGTTGATGGTAGGGTAAAAACTACAAATAGAGGAGAATCAACATTTTTTCCAGAAGATTGGACACCTCAGCAAGTGATAGACTCTATTAATGAAGCATATTTAAATAAAGATTTTGTACAAGGAACTAATGGTAAGTATAGAGGAATTACATCAAGTGGATTTAAAATAGAAATGTATTTAGATGGGATTACTAAGAAGATTAAATCGGTATTTCCAAAGTATTAAGGAGGAATAATATGAACTATAAATTTGATAAATTTAAATATAAGAATGGTGATGAGGATTTAATAATTATAATGGAGGATAAGAAATTTCAATTAGTTGCAGAATTCTTAATGTCAGATATTCAAAGTGCAGATCCTTCATATGCTTTTGAAGCAATTGATGATGTTTTAGAAGGCAGGAATGAATATCTAGAGTTAAACGGAAATGTGTGTGGTGTTGAAATTCATAAAGATAAAACTCAAATTTATGATAATTTAGCTGATGATGGTATGGGTAACTGGTGTGAAGTAGATACTGTAGAGCTGAGAAAAATTGTTGAAGTTTGGGCAAGTAAGCTAGAGGAGTTTAGTAAGACTGGGGAAGTATAAGAAAAAGGAGCTCGTCCTAAAATAGGATAAGCCCCTTTTAGATTAAGCTAATTCAAACTTAGTAACAGCTTTTCTAGTAAGCTAAAGCACCAGACTTCTTAGTTAGAACACCATTCTTAGTTAAGAAAATATTCTTAGAAATTATGGTATCCATAAGAGCTGTTACTTAATTTTTGTTTAAATTTTTTTAGTGATTTTGGGGAAGGTAGAATATGAATATAGAAGATAGCGTAAAGAATACATTTGAGGTAATAAAAAATATAGGATGTAAAGATGAAATTTAACTAGAAAAGGAAATTATTATGGAGGACAGAAAACTATTAATAAGAAAGAAAACTGCATTATTAAAAGTAAAGAAGAAACTTGAGTTATTTAAATCTTTTCATACAGTTAATATTATTGAAGCGGATTCAGATGAGATAACAAAGTATAGAAAGCAGATTGAAGAGATGAATCATTATAGTTATCCTAAGTTATCCATAAGAAAACTAGATGAAGATAAAGATATAATGATTGAATGGTTTTTTAAGGAGATACCTATATTAAGAGATAATACCACATGGATTATTCCTTTTGATGAAATGGGAATTTGGTGGATAAAAGTAATGGTAACTAATTGTAGAGAATCTATAGAACAACTATGGGATATTGGAGAGGTATGTATTATAGAAGAAGAAAGCAAAATGTGCTATTATATTCAAATTGATGAAGATAATTGTTACATAGTATTTAAACAATTACAATAGATAAATGAATTTTGACCATTTTTGTTGGCTGCAAAAGTGAGTTACGTGTATTAAAGTTAAAATGGGAAGGTAAATCCAGGAGCCTGTAAATAAGTTTATATCTGGAGTAACTGAAATTCCTTTTCAAACTTGTCTTCACAAAGATTAATGGGAATGAGTGATGGAGGAAAAAGAAATGGCAGTATATGTATTGTTAATAAAAGATTTTGAAGACGATGAAAAAGTAATCTATAGGTATGGACCTAATAAAGAGATAACTGGGAAAATTGAGTATAATAAGAAAGCTAATAAACTTATTGAAATTGAGCCAATTGTCAAGGACGGTATATCAAATGAGTTCTATGTTACAAGAGCAGCTCAAAGGTTAGCGGTGCTTAGTATAAGGGAAAATGCTGTATTTCCCGAAAGAACCTCAATAGAATCATAATTATTATTAAGTAGTTATAGGGTGAGATATTAATTGGCAAAAGTATAAATGCTGAAAGGAAGTAATTTATGAATAAAATTAATATTAGTTTTAAAAATTATAATGAAGACCATTATTTTGTTAAGTTTACTAAAGATAATAAAAATATAGCATTAGATCTTGAACTATGTGAATTTTCAGCTGATATGACACATTGGGAGATACCAACTCAAGTTGTAGAAAAAGATAATGAAGTAGGATTCTTAATTAGTAAGAAGGTTTCAAAAGAAAGAATTGAGTTAGAAATAGATAGATTTATTAATGAATATGAATTAAATTCTTGAGGTGTTGAAGTATGGAAAGCAATATACTAAAAAAAGAGTATGTTTTAAACAATGGAGTTGATTTTGATGATGATGATATTTTAGAACAAGAATATTTAAGTGATAGAATTTTGGATAATTCTGAAGAAGGTCAAGGAAAACCTTTTACAGGATTGACTTATGAGTTATATCCAAATGGAAATTTAATATATTATTGCTATTATAAAAATGGTTTTAAAGATGGAGATTTTATTGAGTTTTATAGTGATGGAAAAATAAAAAGTATTCAATATATGAAAAGAGGAACAATTTCTGGTGTTGAAAGTATTTGGTATAATAATGGTGTGTTA
>CAKVFO010000254.1 GCA_934746785.1 uncultured Clostridium sp.
GTATATTCCTTATAGAGTATTACCACAGCTGCATCTTTAATCACTTTATTTTATTTTATTTTATTTTCTTTTTAATTCCCTCATATAAATATTTTAAGTATTCAACATCTACCTTTTCTTTCTCCAGCTTCTTTATTCTATCTTCAACATTCTTAATAGAAACCTTTGCTTCCTTAAAATCCTTTTGTTTAATACAAGTACTTGTATATTCTAAAAGATAATCTACCTTTTTAACTTCTTTAGCTAAGTCTTCTCTATCCTCATTAACAAGTTCTAATAAGATAGCATATATCTTTGCATTTGTATTGCTCTTAGCTGTAAATAAAAAATCATTGCTCTTGCTTGTTACTTTACTCATATTTTCTCCTATTTATCTCAGTTTATAAAATCTGTATCTTTCTTATTTTATATGATACTTTTATTATTTCAATTAATTATAATTATATTACAATTTACTTCATATAGATACACTTATTCATATTACCTTTATAATTAATCTGCAAGACTTCCTTATCAAAACCTAAGCACCTGTTAACTTTTTTATCATTTTCATTTATATAATAAAGAAAGATTTTTTCATAATTCCTTCTTAAAATCTTTTCTCTCTTCTTTAAAAACTCCCTATCAACATCATCAATAACACTATCTGTTACATTTTCTGCAAAGAGAAGAGCCTTACATCCACTTTTATATAAACTATCAACAAACTCTACACTTACTGACTCTTTAATATTTTTCTTATTAACATTAAGAAGAACGCCATAATATATTTGCTTTTTAAATAACTTCTTAGCTATACAAACAAACTTTTCAGCTTCCTTTTTATCATTTCCTTCAAGCCTTAATATTGGAACTATATTTCTATTTTCATTAAAAAAACTTACATCTTCATTACTAATAGAATTAACAGAAATAACAGTAGGAAAAACTATACTCTTAACCTTTGCTGCTTCAAATAAAATATCTTTACGCTTTAAAGGTTCTCCTCCAGCAAAAATAAAGGACATAACCCCCAGCTCTTTAGCTCTAGCTATTATTTTCTTAAACTGACTGCTGCTTAAAACATTTCCTTGTCCCTTTATTATTTTTTTATTATTTTTCCTATAACATCCCCTGCAAAAATAATTACAGTTACTATCTAAAGAACTTACTAAAACCTTAGGTACCTCTTCTCCATTTTCTTTGTAATACTTTCTTCGTCTTTCAGATATTTTCATTCCTATACCAAACTTCACAATAAAAGCTGCTTCTCTAGGATTTCTTTTCACATCCCTTAAAATATTTTGAAATACATTTAAAACATATTGCTTCAACTTCATATCTCCTATAATTGCTGATATATTAATACTATGCTTTAAAATTAATTTTCATCATTCCCCTTTTTATTTCTTTTTTTCTTTTTTTCACTTCTCTTCTCTCTACACTCACCATTACCTGTCCAATTACAAAAAGGATTATAAATATTTTTATTAGCCCTATTAAAATACATTCCTGGTCCTGATTCATAATATTGCTGCTGTGCATTATACATTTGAATAACCTGTCCTATAAGCTGAAGCCAGTTTCCAAGTGAATTCATAGCTTGAGCTGGAAGATCTCCTGAAATAACATTAGCTAAAACCTCTGATATCAAAACCATAAGCATAGGTTCTACATCTTGAAAGCCTCCATCTATATCCATATCAGCTTTGCAGTCAGGCCTTTCATAACCTAGAGATTTCATGATTTCATCAAAATTTTTTTTCATATAAGCCTTCTATTCAAGCTCTTTAATTTCCTTAGTAAAATCTTCAGCATAACAATAAGGATTCTCTATATTTTTATATAAAGGGCTATAATATCTTCCAGGACCTATTTCTGCATATTGAATCTGAGCAGACCATGCTTCTAAAATCTGGCCTAATAAAAGAAAGAAGTTTGATACAGAATTAGCTTCATTATAAGGCATATTTCCAGACATAATGTCTCCTAAAATTTCTCCTATGGTTATAAATAAAAGAGGATTTATATCTTGAAATCCTCCTGGTATATCTAAATTAAGTTGATTGAAAATATTACTAAAAGCTCCTGCTGATCCATCTACTTTTTCATTACCAATTGCTGCTGCAGCTTCTTTATAAGTTCTAGTTTCACCATAGGGTATATTCTGAAGTTCCTTCCATACACTTTTCTGAAACTTAGTTCCTTCCATTCTAACTCTTCTTAATATCTATTATAAGGATTATACCAAAAATAAAGGCAGCTAAGAACCCAACAAAACCCAAGGCTGGAATTCCCAATATTTCAGGTTTCATTTTAGTTACACATATAATACTTGAACCAATTAATAGTCCTACTGTTATCATACCTAAAACAAGTTTATTAACCATATTATTTATAGAAATTAGAGACTCTTCTGAACCTCTTAATTCTATATTTATCTTGCTTTGTCCTTTAATAGTCATTTTAACTAAGTCTAAAAGCTCCGATGGTATATTTACTGCTTTCTTGCTTGAAAAGATTAATTGTTTTAACAAACTTGACAATTCACTTTTAAAATCCAACTTTCCTAATACGCTGCTACTTAAATAATTTTTCATTATCTCTATAACATTAACCTCTGGACTTAATTCCTTTAAAACTCCTTGAATTGTAAGCATTCCTCTAGAAAGCATTGAAATTCCTTCAGGCATAGCTATATTATTTCTCTTAGCAATTTCTAGAATCTCCTCTAACATAAAGCCTAAATTCATCTCTTCAATACTCATATTTCCATACTTATTTAAAAGAAAATCTATATCTTCATAAAGCTTGCTATGATTAATAGGTCCTGTTATAGTTCCCATAGTTAATATTACATTCTTCATTCCACTGATATCTCCTGAAACAAAAGAAAGGGCAGCCTGCCTTAAAAGTTTTTGATCATTAAGACTAAGTCTTCCCATCATTCCAAGGTCAAGCCATACAATTTTTCCATCCTCTATTTCTATATTTCCAGGGTGTGGATCTGCATGAAAAAATGCATCATCTAAAATTTGCTTTACATAATTATTAGCGAGTTTTTCTCCAATTTCCTTAAGCTCATAACCTTCTGTTTCTAAAATTTCTTTATTACTTATAGGAATTCCATCAATATATTCCATAACTA
>CAKVFO010000255.1 GCA_934746785.1 uncultured Clostridium sp.
GCCTCAGTATGTCCCACAAACAAGCCACTTTTCTCCCCGGCACAGAAAAGATTATCAATTCCACAAACCTTCATATCATTTGTTCTTGGAGCAACTGATAAATATCTCATAGAATTACCCTTACTTCCTGCATAAGGATCAACATACTTAGCATGTTCTAAACCTTTTATCTTTCTTAGTTTTTCAAGTGGATAATAAGTTGTCATAAGCTTTGCATGACCAGTATCTAAAAGAACTATATTTTCAGCAAACTCTTTTAAAGCATACTGCTGACATACCTTTGATTTTAGCTTATCATAATTAACATCTTCCTTAGGAACCTGCAAAACTACAACTCCTGTTTCATTAAGCTGTTTATTTATTTCATCTGATAAACTCTCCTTAGCAAGTTTGCAAGAACCTGACATTGCTCCTAAAGCATCCTCTGCTCTTTCTCCTTGTAAATCTGGCACTCCACATCTCTGACTAATACTTATCCTTGGTCCAAAGGCTGGACACCTTAAGACGCACATTGAGCATCCATTTCCATATCTTAAGCAGTTACCCATAGGTCCTGTTGTACCTGTTGTTTCAATAAATACATCTCCTTCTACATAAGTATCATCAGCTAAATATATTCCCTTTATTTTATGGCCATCAAAATCTACATCAGTAACTCTTTCTTCCATATAAAGATTAATACCCATATCTCTTAAATGATCTCTAACTACTCCTTCGATTTTATTGACATCATATAGAGTTGCATGTTTATGACCTGGAAAATCAATATTTCTATGCTTTGATATTTTATCAGTAATCTTAATTAATTCACCACCGCCAAGAACTATAAGTTCTTCTGATGCTGTATATCTTCCATTGTTCCTCATAATTCCGCCAACATTACCAAGTCCTAAGAGCAGATCTGTTTTTTCATATATAGAAACGTCTGCTCCGGCTTTTTTTGCACTAATTGCTGCTGCACATCCAGCCCAGCCTCCACCAATAATAATAACTTTCATATATATCTTCTCCCCTCAAATATGCTACGTGGATCACCTTGTAATTTACAAAATCTCTTTACTCTATGTCCTGAGAATCTAGCTGTACATGCACCACATACGCCTTCTCCACAGCACATCTTAAAGTTATTACAGCATGAAAGTTTAATATCATCTCTTCCTAATTCATGAAGATATTCAATAACATTATAAGTTAAAATGTCTGCACCTGCTAAATGAATAAGTTTTATATCCTTATCTTTTATTGAATTGCTAATTATAAATTTAGCCTCTTCTGATAACTTGCCTTTGTTTAAAAGATTGGTTTCTTTTATTGAAACATCAAAGTTATCCAAAAACTTCTTTGCAAAATTTTCTTTAAAAGAACTTTTATCCACGTATACATCTACTTCGCTTTCATTATTTTTTAATTTTCTTATAACTGGAATCATAGGTGCAAGTCCTATTCCTCTAGCTAATACAAGACAGTTTTCTTTCTTAGCTTTAGTTATATTATTTAAACCAAATACACCATTCCAATAAGGTCCTCTAATAACTATTTTATCATTAACCTTTATGTCTTCTATCCTCTTAGTTTTTATACCTCTAACCTCAATAACTACTGTTATTATATTTTTTTCAATATCAGAATCCATTATTGAAATAGGAATATCATAAAAACAATTTTCATCTGTCCTTATAAATATAAAACTTCCTGGTTTAACTAAATCTATAGCTAATTTATGTGGAACTTCAAATCTAATCATAATAAGATCTTTTTCAATATTATTTATTTCTACAACATTGCAGCTTACTGCTTTTCTACCTTCCTTAGCTTTCAATCCATTATTCCTAAACTCTTGATATACACATACGCCCTTCCAATTAAGACAATCACAAAAAGTGTTTCCATGAAGCTGCGAACATATTATACATTCGCCAGATTCTGCAAGCTTACAAGGACAATATTCTGTGCCACAGTCGATACAGTCCATCTTTTCCTTATTCATTAAGTACTCCTTCTCAAGAAATTACTTCCTTATACTAAAGTATTTTTATATATTATAAAATGTTACATTATTATACCTTAATTTCATTCCTATTCTTAAGAAAAAGTTATATAATAAGAATATATAACACAAAAAGGAGAGATAGATAAATGAATCTTGGTAGAAATGACTCTTGTTGGTGTGGCAGCGGAAAGAAATATAAGAAGTGCCACTATGACTTCGATGAAAAAATTGAAGCCTTCAGACTAAAAGGATGTATAGTTCCTTCTAGAAAGATGATAAAAAATAAAGAACAAATTGAAGGTATCAGAGAAAGCGCAAAAATAAATACAGGAGCATTAGATTTAGTAGCTAAAAATATTAAAGCTGGTATGACTACAGCTGATATTGATAAATTAGTACATGACTTTACTGTAGAACACGGTGCAATTCCTGCTCCACTTAATTTTGAAGGCTTTCCAAAGAGCTGTTGTACATCTATAAATGATGAAATATGTCATGGTATTCCTAGTGAAAATGTAGTTCTTAAAGAAGGAGATATTATAAATGTAGATGTTTCTACAATATATAACGGATATTATTCAGATGCATCAAGAATGTTCATGATTGGTAAAGTTCATCCTGAAATGGAGAAGCTAGTTAAAGTTGCTAAGGAAACTTTAGATGCTGGTCTTAAAGCAGCTAAACCATGGGCTTTCTTAGGTGATGTTAGTGAAGCATGTCAAAAGGTTGCTGAATCTAATGGTTATTCTATAGTACGTGAGTTTGGTGGTCATGGTGTTGGATTAGAGTTCCACGAAGATCCTTTTGTTCCTCACATAGGTAAAGCAGGTACTGATATGCTACTTGTTCCAGGTATGGTATTTACAATTGAACCTATGGTTAATATGGGTAAACCTGATTTATTCGTAGATGCAGAAAATGACTGGACTGCATTAACTGAAGATGGAATGCCTTCAGCACAATGGGAATATACTGTTCTTATTACGGAAGATGGTGCAGAAGTTTTAACTTATTAAGATATAAAAAAATCCTGTAAAGTAAAATGGTACCTATAAGCAGGACACTAGAAAAAAAGTGTCTGGTTTATAGGTACTTTTTATGTATAATATTAATAT
>CAKVFO010000256.1 GCA_934746785.1 uncultured Clostridium sp.
GAAGAAAATATAGTAATAAAAAATTTTCTGAGTTTAGATGAAGAAATAGAAGATAGTATAATTGAAATATATAATGAATATAGAAGTATAATGTTAGAAGGTGTTATTCCAATAGCAACAACAGAAGACGAAGATTATATATGTTTATATTATGAAACAGATAGAGAAAACTTACCTAAGGTAATATTATGGTCGTATGAATTGGCATTAGATCAGTATGGAGAAGGGATGTTTTCTGTTTCAAATTCATTTAGCGAATTTATAAAAAAGTTACTAATAGAATAATTTAATAATATTATAATTTGAAAGCCTCTGGATTAGTTCCAGAGGTTTTCTTGAAAAGTATAATAATTATTAAATAAAATATACAAAAATAATTGGTATTAATAAATTTTATATGGAGGAATTTTATATCTGGAATTTATAAAAATATTACTAAGGAATTTATATTAAAAATGATTAAAAAAAAGAATGTCAGACTATAGGTCAGCAATATAATTGCTAAAACATTACTGCTGCAGAAATTACGATTTCACCTAAGTATTAGGTATGTAGTATCATTGCTAAACAACTTAGAATTAAATAGGGGATTTCTATCGTCTCAATTGTTAATTGAGACGATAGAAGAAATGTATATTAAAGTATTGAAATTGCTAGTGTGAATTGTATTTCTTAAAAGAAAAATTACTGAAACAAAAGGAATTATCATTAGGATAACTATGTCTAAAAATAAAATATAGAAAAACTTGAAACACAGTAAAAGAACCGCATAGAATATCATTATCCTTTAAAGGAGGTGGTATTTATGAATGATAAATGGAACTTTGAAATGGACGAAAAGACGTTAAATATATATAGGAATTTGAGTAATCAAATAGTAAAGGCATTTAGACATACGAGGCAAGGAAGTATAAAGACTAGGCATAGATATGAAGATGGAATGAAGCATTTTGCTAAGTTTTTATGTGAAAGGAAAAGGTGGACTAATAAGGAAAGTTCCACTTCATAATAGGGAATTAGTGCAGAAACTTTGTGATAATACAAAGAATGGTGAGAAGGTATTTATAGATAAAAATGAAAAGACACATAAGGTTATAAATAATTTACAAGTATTTATTTATAATCATAATAAGGAATTTAGTAATAGTGATAGGAATTTAACATTCCATGGCTTACGTCATGCGTATGCACAAAATAGATATCAACACTTTATAAATAAAGGTGTTGATGATTATAACGCAAGGTTAAAAGTGTCTAAGGAACTTGGACATTTTAGGGTGGAGATAACAGAAATATATTTAAATTAGAAAAAAATTTAAAAAAGTTTAATGATTTCTTGAAATAAGAAAAAACATTTATATAATGTGTGAATGAATTAGTTAATAACTTTTCAAGAAATTGATAGACTGTTGCCCCCTTGCGGACTATAATTAGTTAACGCTATGATTGAGATTGTCACTTTTTCTTGAAGAGATGTTATATAGATAATTCCCTTGGAGATATTCCCGGGAGTATTAAATAGTAAAGTCAGCAACAACAACCAAAATACAATTGCATGAACAATTGGTTAAGAATTATACAAGTTATAAGAAATTCTTTTGTAACATTGATGCATATGGGAAGATATTAAAGCTGATTTTAATTCTGAAGTTATTAATGGAAATCCATATACTGCATCTAGATATTTTGATAGAATTGCTATAAAGATAGCAAGTTTATTCTTTGGAGTTGGTGAGCTGAAAGCTGCAACTGGTGCAAAGAAAGCTGATAATGTTATTGATGGAGTAAGAGCTATAGATAAAGTAAGTGATGTTAAAAAGTTATCTAATGGAGAGAAATGGTTTAATTTAGTAAAAAGGCTATGAAAGAAGTCCTGCATAACAAAAGAATTATACCAATGATTAATATAATGAAGAAAAATAATCTTAATAAATATGCTGTTATTGATGTATTAAATATATATGTTAATGGAAGTAAATTCATACAACGTTTAGATGATTATATAAAAAAAGATGGGGAAAGAACAGAATATTATGGAGTAATATTTTCAGAAGAATATGATAGTGATGATGAAGGTTATTTTGGTGATAATAGAGTACTATTTTATTCAGGTGACGATGATGATGTATTTGATATTGTAGATTATAATGAATTATATACTTATTTAAGTATAGCTTGCGAATTCTATATTAAAAGACATAAAAGTGAAGAAGAAATAGTTAAGAAAAAGTTGATGTTATTTAAAAAGGTATATGAAATTGAGTAAATAGTGCTTGGGAAGTTTAAAAAGAAAAAGGAGCTGATCCTAAAATGAGGTGACCCAAAAAAGTTAGACCTAAAATCTAACGATTGGGAGGTCGGTTCAGTTAATGGATAAGCTCCTTTTAAAGCATTGAAAGGTTTAATCATGAAATTAGTAACTTATAAGATAATTATAGAAGTAAAGGTAAATGTATGGAGTTAGATTTTTTTAAAAAAGTATACTTCAAGTAGGATATGGATTTATTAATGGATCAGAGTTTAACATTAATCGTATTATGGATGTTGATTCTGTAAGAGATTTTCGATTAAGACAAGGAGACTTTGAATTTTATCCAGATATAGATATATATGATGAGTTTGAAGAAGATAAATTGATATTTTTTGAGGGATCTGAGAGTGCGCTTATCTCAATAGAGTTAACGTTTAGAAATGTTGGAATAGTTAAAATCTAGAAGATGGGGAGAGCTTAAAGTGGAAAAGTCTAAAAAAGAGTATGTTTATATTTATTAAGAGTTTGTTTTCCAACCGTTTTTGAAATTGGGGCAGGCTTAAGAAGAGTTACATCAATGTATAGAAGGATTTTTACCAGTAATTTTTGAAACTTGGGAATTCGGTTGGAAAAAATATTGAGAAATGACTGTATAAAGAACTTTAGTTCTGTTAATAATTTTAATATTAACGAACAAAGGAGAGATTTTATGCAGTTATTAAGTCCTAAAAATGATGTGGTATTTCAGAAACTTTTTGGAAGAAATGAAAATAAAGATATACTTATAAGCTTTCTAAATTCCATAATAATAGAAGCAGGAAATATAAGAATAGCTGATGTT
>CAKVFO010000257.1 GCA_934746785.1 uncultured Clostridium sp.
GTATATTTTCCTTGTGAGTATTTCTATATTGAAAGTAGACTTAAAATTCAGGAATTAAGGATAAAAAAAGCCCCCCTTTTACAGGTGGTTATTATTATAACTCATTTTCAGCAGGTAATTTATTTGCAACTGGCTCTTGAATACTTAAAATTGAAGGATTGCATAAACCACTTACATTAAATCCATAAACTATACCTTGAAAGAAATTCCAAGTAATGTGCGCCCCAATAGACATCCATATGCTGCTTGTACAAAAATACATATATCCTACATCTATAAAATGCACAAACATACTTGATATTGTGCTAAAAATTAATATTGTTATATAAAGAATTAATATGTCTATAATAGATTTTATAGTAGATTTGGTTATATTTTTCATAAAAACAACTCCCTTAAATATTTTATAAGAGGATAAATTTATATAAATTTATCCTCTTAATGCCTTTAACGAGGTGTAATAAAACCTTCTGCATATCCTTCAGCAAATGATTTTGCTGAATCATATACATAAGTAATATCCTTAAGTAGAGATAGTATACCACCTCCACCATTAATCATCTCAAGATCATTTTTTTCAACTTCATAAAAATGTTTTTCTAAGCTTTCCATGGTAAACCTTCTTTCTATCTATTTTTTAATTTGTATAAGTCTTCATATGAGATACCATATTCATAACGTGCCCTTGCATCCCAACATTTTTGCCAAGCACTTCCTAAATGACTAGCTTTCCCTATAGCTTCACCGAGATTGCTCCAAAGACCACCTCCTCCATTTATAAGTTCTAGCTCTTTGCTTTCTATATTTTCCATTAATACCACCTCTTCATTTCTTTTTTTATAAATATGGTAACATAAAAAAAATAAAATCAAATTTATTACAAATATGTTATAATATATAAAACAAAATTTGAAGGTGGTATTCATATGTTGCAATTAATAAATAAATATCAGCAAAAAGTCACAGATTTTCAGTATATCTTAATTTTAGTTTTATTAGAACTTTTACTTGATGTAATATTTACTGCTATGACGTCCTTATTGGAACCCTATTTAGGCAGTTTCAATGGGCAATATGTTACTAGTATATCTATGGCTGTTTTCGTCTGTATCGTAGCACCTTTTTTTGAATCACTCTTAGTTTCAGGTCTTGTTGGATTATTTCACAAAAAATTTAAATTGAAAAAGGTAGTAGTACTTTTTTTAACAACATCTATTTTTGCTTTACTTCACAATTATAGTATTCTTTATATTATTGAAGTTTTTCCATGTCTATTTTTATTAGTATATTCTTATATGTACTATGAAGGTAAAAAGATATCTTCCTTTAATATAATGTTGCTAATACATATGTTTAATAATATTATAATTGTAATCTCTCAGTTAATTTGTTAAACACTGAAAGATGAAACTATTACAAAGGCCGCCCACATTCAATGAATCCATGATTAATTTTATCTTGCTTTTTTTCATTTTGAAGCCTCACATATACTACTAACTAATTCACCATACAATCAGGCTGAAAGCTAGATATAATCTAGCTTTCACTCTTTAATTTTTTTGAATTTCCTATACGTAAATAAAGGATAGGAGAAAACTTAACTTTCTCTTATCCTTTTCCAAACTAAAATTCCTTAGAATATGTTATCAATTCTTCATAAGTAATTTCTTCAATCTCCATATCCTCTTTTAACCCACATAAAGATAATTCATAACTATTACCTATGGTATAGTTCTCAAAAAATACTTGTTCATCATTATCAGCTAACTTACAAATATTATTTTTATAATCCACATCAAACTTAAAGCTATTAAAAGATATCTTCATACCTTGCCCCTTAAACTTCACATAACTTTCCTTTAAAGTCCATAACTTATAAAAACATTGAAGTCTATCCTCTTCCTCCTGCTCCATAATCCACTTATACTCATAATCAGTAAAAAATCTCTTTACAATATCCTCATACTCCATTTCCTTTATCTCTTCCACATCAATGCCAATTTCCTCATCATCAAAGGCCACAGCCACATAATCCTTAGAATGTGATATATTAAAATGTATTTTAGTATTTCCCTTTAAAAATGGCTTTTTAAATTCATTATATTCATACACTATATCCTTATTTTTATAGTTAAAATCTCTACACAAAATTACCCTTACAAGAATATCACCAATTAAAGTTCTTACCCCATCTTCATTTCGTTTAAATCTTAATGCTTTTTCTCTCTTTTTTTCATCTACTAAACTTAAAAGAAACTCTTTATTTTCTTCAAAGTCAATATCCTTTACATTAATAAAGTAACTCTTCAACATTTATACCTCCAAACCTTATCATATCACAATCATTATACATATTTATAAAACGCAGGTGCAAGGCTATCCTTTTATTTGGTTCTTAATAAAGAAAATCAGCTAATTAAAATTAATGGGATGTATCTTTTTTTGACACATCCCATTGCTATATATATGAATTTAGTTTTTATTATGTTTATTATTTATTAAAAGTGTAGTTATAAGGCCGCCATACAATACAACTGAACCTAATACTAAGAATGCTATGGATGTTGCTGTCATACTATTCACCGCCTTCATAATCATCTATGCTTACAGTTTTCCATGGCTTTTTACTTATAACAAAAGCTCCTATAATTCCAAGCCCTACAAATATCCATCCAAATGCTATATTTTCAATTACTCTATATCCGCCATATGGAGTCTTAAATTCAGTAACAATACTGATTATAAGCATTATTCCTAAAATTACTGGTGTCACAAACTTAATAACTGCGTCCCACCATTTTCCTATCTTAAAGTAAGAAATTGAATTTGTATGCTCACGAAGTTTCTTAGGCTTAATTATCCATCCTACAACTATAGCCTCTAAAAGACCTACTGAAACAATTCCATAATTATTAATGAAGTTGTCTACTATGTCTAAGATATATAAACCTGCTCCAGTAGTGAATATAATACTAATTAAACATACTACTGAACAAATTCCTGTAACTACTTTCTTACGGCTCCATCCTGTCTTTTCAATAATAGGTGCTGATACTGCTTCCACAAGAG
>CAKVFO010000258.1 GCA_934746785.1 uncultured Clostridium sp.
TTATAAATTAAAATAAGTGTAGATGTATAAATCATATTTCTATGATCTTTCATCTACACTTATACAGTACCAAAAAGAAATAGGCTGTCAATGTGTATTGGCAGCCTATTGTTATAGGGTATAATGCAGACTTTAAATAATAAGATAATTAAGGAAAGAAAATATGCAGTAAGAAGAATATTTATAGGAAAGGGTACTATTGAAGATTTCTATAATTTTAGTGAGTACAAGGTAAATGATAGAAATATTGAAACTATAAATAAAGATATTAGAGATTTTAAGAAGATTAATAAGTTAAGTGATTATAGATTAGAAGGCCTTAAAGAAGAAGTAGCTGAAGGAATTGCTATTTATAATATAAATAAGGATAACTTAAGTAAAACTAAAGATAATATTGTTAAGGAATATGCACTTCTTGGAAGGGAAGTAGAATATGATTTTTCTAGTACAAGTATATTTAGAATTACTCAAGAGTACATAATGATTACGAAAAAGCAGGATAACAAGTTAACTCTAGGAAGAGAAGAAATTTTAGATATTATAAATGAAGTTGAAGCTGAACTTAAAGATGTTGTTTCTAGATTAGTTTTAGGTAAAGCTTCTATAGAAGATTATAAACTTTATGGAGAAGATAGAGTTAGTTTAAAGAATATAGATATAATTAATAAGGATATTTCTGAAAATGGAGGAATAAATAAAACTAGCAGCTATGGTGTTGAAGGAATAAAGGAAGCAGTTAATAAAGGCCTTGCAGTTTACAATTTAAATAATGGCATTGAAACAGCAGGAATGAATGGTAATGTTAAGGAATTCGAAACTCTAGGATTAGAATTAGAAAGCAGCAATGATTCTACAAGTCTTGATAAGCTTGTTATGAAGGCTCTTCAAGATAAGAAGGACATTTTAGGTGGTAAAACTTTCAGCAGACAAGATATAATAGATACTTTTGAAGAGGTTAAATCTAAGAAAACAAACCCTCCTAAAGAACCAGTAGAAGAAAAGAAGGGGTTATTAGTTGAATATGATGTTAATAACTGGGGCTCAGGATATCAAGTAAACTTTAAACTTACTAATAACTCAGATGCATCTAATTACACCAGTTGGATGGAATAGTTATATAGGTAAGGGGGCAAGCATTGACTTTGGAATACAGGGAAGTGGATCAATTAGTGATACAATAACTTATATATTAGTTTAGCCTGCTGAAGGTCTTTTGGAATTTGGTAGAGGAGTTACTGAAGATTAGATGGATGGGAATGTAGACGAGAGTAGACTTTGGGAGGGGGTATATTTCTCTTGAGAGTATTATCTCAAATGTAAGTCTTTCCAGAATGCAGGAATGAAGGAACAAATTCTAATTCGCAGGCTCTTAGAATTTGGAATAGAATATATATTTTAATTACAAATTTTTTTTGGATGAACCTTAGGTTCAGCTAATCTTATAAGTAATAACTGTATTATTAAGAGCATTTTTAACTATTACATGTACTTGTAGTACTGCATCTGCAACTAACTTATTTTCTACTATTCAAAGAGCAGGAAGAGCTTGCTCATCAATTCAAATGGAACAGCAACAAATTGTTAAAAGAATGACACAGTCAACTGTTAGTTCACGTCCACAATTATCAGTATTTGGAGTATATTTTTAGATGACCAAACTCCTATAGATCAAGCATGTGCTCAATTAGTTGTTTTTGACGATTCAGTAATTAAAAATTTGAGCAATGGTTTTCATAATGTTATGATTTTTGCTGCTAATGAAAGAGGAGAATTATTCTCAGATAATTTTTCATTTGTTTTAGCTGATTAATAAAAATGGACAATCTTTTTTAAGATTGTCCATTTACTCTTTTTGCCATTAAAATATCAGGCCTTCCTAGACCGTTTGAGTCAGGAATAACACCTACAATAGAAAAACCATTTTTTAAGTAGAATTCATAAGAATTATGTTTAAGATTTTTAATCTTCTTTATCTTCTTAAGAGTATTATCATATATATCAACGTTACTTAATGAAGTTTCATGGTTTTCATCTTGTATACCTAAAATAATAGTGATTCCTTTTCTTAAAAAACTTCTTTTTCAAATTCAGATAAAAGTAAACTTCCAAGCCTTTTGTGCTGGTAATCACTTCTTATTACTAAGGGCTGAATTTCCCAAATATGAAGGTTATAGTTTTCAATTCCACATATCCATCCTATAACTTCATTTTTTTCATCTAGAGCTATTAGATTTATTTTAGTGTCATTTAATGATTTTTGTACTATATTTACGGCTGTATCTATATCTATGATCGTATTGAAATTGTTGAGAATTAGATTTGAGCATTGTTTTATGTATTCTTTATTATTTGATAGGTGTGTGATTTTCATTGCATATCCCCCGGTTATGAATTTCAAATTAACATTATAAATGTATAAAATTATAATATTTACATAATATTATAAAATAATAATGGGATTTAGTAAAGAAAATAGGATTTAATTAGTGGTTAAGAAGATTGAATTTAAGCTTTTATTTTGGAATTTAATATAGGAGCAACTGGTGTTCAATTATTTTTATCAGATATCTTAGAAAGTGCAGTTGCGGTCCTATAAGAGTTTCCTAAGATAGTTACAATAGTAGAATGATGGACAAGTCTATCTAAAATAGCATTTGCTAATAGGTTATCAACAAATATTTGATTCCAGTCGGCTAAGTTTATATTGCTGGTAACGATTGTACTTTTCTTTTCATAACGTCTATCTATAAGTTGAAAGAACATCTTGGCTTCTTGCTCACCAATAGGAAGATAGCCTATTTCATCAATTATAAAAAGCTTATACTTACTAAAAAGCTTTATTCTAGAGTCTAATTTATTTTCTAAATATGCTTTCTTTAGCTGTTCTATTAAATCTTGGCACTTTATAAAATATGTACTGACTCTCTTTTTGGCAGCGGCAATTCCTATTGAAGTCGCAAGGTAGGTTTTACCCACGCCGCTATTTCCAATTAATATAATATTATTGTTGTTTTCTAAAAATCTCAGACTTTCAAAATCTAGAAATTGTTGCTTATTTATTTTAGG
>CAKVFO010000259.1 GCA_934746785.1 uncultured Clostridium sp.
ATTTATATTAGTGCAGAATCTATAATCCTTTGAAACTGCACCATCTATAATTACCATGATTACTGACATTTACTATCCTGCCTTAATTATTTCTTTTAAAGAGTTTATAAATCTTTCACAATCCTCTTTTGATTTTACAGCAATTCTATAAAAACTATCATCTAAGTTTTTATAATTACTACAAGACCTTATGAGTATACCATACTTTTCTAGCTTGAGTTTCAAATCTTTTACAGAACTTTTGAATAAAACATAATTAACCTTAGAATCATAAACTTTAAAACCTAATGTTCTTATTTCTTTTATTAAGTATTGCCTATTTTCTTTAATTATAAACTTAGTTTTATTAACAAATTCAATTTCTTTTAAAGCTTGAACGCCTGCTTTTTGAGCTACTGTAGACACGCTCCAAGGCTGTCCAATACCAGAAACCTTCTGTATTAACTCCTTATTAAAAGATATTCCATAGCCAAGCCTTATTCCTGCCATTGCATACATTTTTGTAAAGGCTTTAAGAATAAAAATATTTTTGTAATCCTGTAAGCAAGGTACTACTGAATATTTTTCTTCCTCTTCTAGAAAATCAGAAAAACATTCATCAATTATAACATTAACTGACATATCCATGCACTTTGCTGCAAGTTTTAAAACCTTCTCCTTTTCAAGAGGAATACCTGTAGGATTATTAGGATTACAAAGAAAAACTATATCTAAATCTTCTGTTATTAAATCTAATATGTCATCCTTAACTTGAAAGCTTAATTCTTCTTTTAAATCATAGTAAATAATCTCTGCATTACTAAGCTTTAATGCTTCCTCATACTCTGCAAAGGTTGGAGCTAAAATAAGCGCCTTCTTAGGTTTTAAAGCAAGTATAAGCCTAAAGATAACATCAGCTGCTCCATTTCCACATACAATAGATTCTTCACTTATTTTATGATACTTTGATAATTCATGCTTAAGCTCCCTGCATAAAGGATCTGGATAAGCTTCATAGCTTTCTATATTATTTATAATAGCCTCTTTAACCTTTACAGGCATTTTTAAAGGATTTATATTAGCTGAAAGGTCTAAAAGATTCTCTATATGACTTTTACTATATATGTCTCCTCCATGTACAAGCTTTCTCATATCATTATTCCTCCAAGTCTTAATAGTGAAAAGATTATAAGTCCAAGTATAGCTGATACATACATAAGTTTATTAACAAGCTTTATGTCATCTATTACTATTGGTCTTAAATCATCACCTATAGTCTTCTTTTTTACAAGCTTTCCAAAGTAGTAAGCATCTCCTAAAAGCACAATTCTTAACGCACCAGCTGCAACACTTTCTGTCTTTGCTGAGTTTGGACTTGATGAGTTATGCCTGTCTCTTCTATATATCTTAAAGGCATTTTTATAGTCTAGCCTTAAGATGAAACTTCCTGCAATCATAAGATAAGAAGCAAGTATAGCTGGTATAAAATTAAACACATCATCCATCTTAGCTGCAAATCTTCCAAAGTACATATACTTATCATTTTTGTAGCCAATCATTGAATCTAAAGTATTCACTGCCTTATACATAAAACCAAGAGGTGCACCTCCTATTACTACATATAATAAAGGGGCTATTACACCATCTGAAAAGTTCTCTGCTACAGTTTCTACAGCGGCCTTTGTAATTTGAACTTCATTTAAATTTTCAGTATCTCTTCCAACTATCCATGACAGGTATTTTCTTGAGTTCAAAATATCTTTTTTATATAAATAGTTGTATACTCTCATGCTTTCATCTTTCAAGCATTTAGCAGCCATAATCTGATATATAAATATAGATTCAACAGCTATTTTAAGATATACATTAAAACTTCCTAAAACCTTTAATATAGAAAAGGGAATTATAAAGGACATACTAACAACAAATATAGATAAAACCATACCTCCTATGTATTCCTTATCCTTAAATATCTTACGGCTTATGTTTTCACCTTTAGATATTGTATTTCCTATAAGCCTTATTGGATGTGGAAGCCAATGTGGATCTCCAAATAGTAAATCTAATATAAATCCAATTATCATGGAAATTAATATTTCCAAACAAACCAACTCCTATATTTAAATTTCATGACTATATTATCACACTTTTAATACTTTGTAACTTTTTTAAGGAAAGTGCTGTAAATTGACAATTAGAAACTATTAATGTTATACTTTTCTAAGAAAACTTAATATTTATAGGTGCTTTACTTTTGTAAAGATAATAGGGAAATAAGTTAAAATCTTATACGGTCCCGCCGCTGTAATGTGCTAGTATTATTCTTTTATATCACTGAAATTTATTTTGGGAAGATCAAATAATATGTTTAAAGCCTAAGTCAGAAGACCTGCCTATAGATAGGAAATTACTATAATTACGGAGTATAATTAAGAGTATGTTTTAAAAGAATATATATATTCTTTTATTTTGATACTTATTAGAAATATACTCTAATAAGTTTTTTCAACGTATAGGAAATTAAAAACTTTTTTTTGAGAGCGAGCACTGATTATAACTGGCTTTCTGATATGTAAGTCGTCCAATACGTTAAAAAATAATTATAGGCCGCAAAAGTGGCTTTCTGCGCTGAAAAGCGTGGCGTCAGCCACTTTGTACTATCATACAGATTGCAAAGGAGAATTTATTTTGAATAACAATAAAGCTATTTTAGTTGTAAGTTTTGGCACTTCATATAAGGAAACTAGAGAGAAAACAATTGATAAAATTGAAGAGGATATACAAAATGCATACAAAGACTTTAAGGTTTATAGAGCCTTTACAAGCAAAATGATTATTAAGAAATTAAAGACTAGAGATAATTTGCATGTTGACACTGTTGATGAAGCTGTAGAAAGAATGATTAATGATGGTGCTAAGGAAATTATTATGCAGCCTACTCATATTATAAATGGTTTAGAAAATGATATTATGATTGATGATTTAAGAAAGTATAAAGATAAATTTGAAAGTATTAAAATAGGTT
>CAKVFO010000260.1 GCA_934746785.1 uncultured Clostridium sp.
CTATTATTTTGATACTAAAGTTCCAAGCTTTTCACCTAGAATTGCTCTTTTAATGTTTTGTGGATCATCTAAACCAAATACTAATATTGGAATATCATTATCCATACATAATGAAGTTGCTGTTGAATCCATTACTTGAAGACCTTGATCTAGTACATCAATATATGATAAGTTATCATACTTCTTAGCATCATCATATTTATGTGGATCTTTATCATATACTCCATCTACCTTTTTAGCAAGTAATATGACTTCTGCTTCAATTTCAGCAGCTCTTAATGCGGCTGTTGTATCAGTAGAGAAATAAGGATTACCAGTACCTGCTGCAAATATTACAACTCTACCTTTTTCAAGATGTCTCATAGCTCTTCTTCTTATAAAAGGTTCTGCAACTTCTTTCATTTCAATGGCTGTTTGTACTCTTGTATCAACACCTACCTGTTCTAAAGAGTCTTGTAAAGTTAAAGCATTTATACAAGTAGCTAACATTCCCATGTAGTCAGCAGTTGTTCTATCCATACCTTCACCACTTCTACCTCTCCAAATGTTTCCGCCACCTACTACAGCGCCTACTTCTACACCCATATCTACGATTTCTTTTATTTGCAATGCTATTTCTTTAGCTACGTTAAAATCTAGTCCAAATCCGTTTGCACCCGCTAGTGCTTCACCAGATAATTTCAACATAACTCTCTTATACTTACATTCAGCCATTATTTTACCTCCAATATGCTATTATATTTATTTTTTAAAAAAAGAGAACACTAAGTGTTCTCTTTGGTTTAATTATTTACCCATTTGCTTAGCAACTTCAGCAGCAAAGTCTTCTTCAACTTTTTCGATTCCTTCGCCTCTTTCATATCTTACGAAGCTCTTAACAGTTATTGGAGAACCAACTTCTTTAGCTTTTTCTTCAACAAATTTAGTTATTGATTTATCGCCATCTTTAACCCATAATTGTTCAAGTAAACATACTTCTTTGAAGTACTTTTGAATTCTTCCCATAACCATTTTATCAACGATTTTTTCAGGTTTACCTTCGTTTAATGCTTGAACTCTATAAATTTCTTTTTCTTTTTCTAATGCTTCTTGATCCACATCATCCTTTGATAAGAATAATGGATTAGCAGCTGCTACTTGCATACATAATTCTTTTGCAACTTCTTCTACTACTGGAGATTCAGTTTCACATTCTAATTTAACTACAACACCGATTCTTCCGCCACCGTGGATATATGTCTTAACAACTCCATTATCTACACTAACTTTTTCAAATCTTCTGATTGTCATATTTTCACCTAAAGTAGCTATAAGTTCAGTTAAAGCTTCTTTAACAGTCTTATCTCCTTCAAACTTTTCAGCTTCTAATTCTTCAACGTTTGAAGCATTTGACTTAGCTGCTACTTCAGCTATTTTAGCAGCAAATGAAGTGAATTGTTCATTATCAGCAACGAAATCAGTTTCACAGTTAACTTCAACTATTGTAGCAGTCTTTCCATCTTCAGAAGTGAAAGTAACAACTTGACCTTCTGCAGCTACTCTACCAGCTTTCTTTGCTGCTGCAGCTAATCCTTTTTCTCTTAAGAATTCTACTGCTTTTTCTATATCACCATTAGTTTCTGTTAAAGCTTTCTTACAGTCCATCATTCCTGAACCTGTTCTTTCTCTTAGTTCTTTAACTAATTTTGCAGTTATCATAATATTAAATTCCTCCTTAAATTTAAAAGTAACCCTTATCATTACTTTTAGGGTAAAAAGGTAAATGAGATAACTCACCTACCTTTTCAAACTGAATACTATTCAGCTAATTGTTCACCTTGTCTTCCTTCAATGATTCCATCTGCCATCTTAGCTGTTATTAATTTAACGGCTCTTATAGCATCATCATTTCCTGGAATTACGTAATCAACTTCTTCTGGATCACAGTTTGTATCAACTATTGCTACTACTGGAATTCCTAATATCTTAGCTTCTGCTATAGCATTCTTTTCCTTTCTTGGGTCAACTACAAACATAGCACCTACATTTTCAGCGTCTAAGTTTCTGATACCACCAAGATTCTTTTGTAACTTTTCTAAGTCACCTTTAAGTTTAATAACTTCTTTCTTTGGAAGCACTTCGAAAGTTCCATCTTCTTCCATTTTTTCGATTTCTTCCATTCTCTTAATTCTTGTCTTTATAGTAGAGAAGTTAGTTAACATTCCACCTAACCATCTATTATTAACAAAGTGCATGTTTGATCTTACTGCTTCTTCTTCGATTGCTTCTTGAGCTTGCTTCTTAGTTCCTACAAATAAGATATCTTTTCCTTCTGCTGAAATTTCTTTAATAAAGTTGTAAGCTTCTTCTGCCTTCTTTACAGTCTTTTGTAAATCTATTATATAGATTCCGTTTCTTTCTGTAAAAATATAAGGAGCCATTTTAGGGTTCCATCTTCTTGTTTGATGTCCAAAGTGAACACCAGCTTCTAATAATTGTTTCATTGATATAACTGACATTTTCATACCTCCTGGTTTTTCCTCCACTGTTGTCATTTTCATTTAACACCTATTTTATAGGCACCGGTTAAATGCATTGAACAGTGTGCGTATTAACTTTTTCCTTAGATAGTATACCATAAGGTTTTTTTTCTATCAACAAGATTTTTTATTTTTTTAAAACTTTATTTATCTCATTCTGCTTTTTTCCTTAAATTAAATAATATTATTACTATAATATACCTAACCACGTAATAATTAATGCTAATTTAATGACTATATACATATATTATGTCTTATGAATATGTTTTTTTAACTATTAATTTTATTACTTTTTAAAATAAATAAGCAAATTATTCCACTACAATTATCTACCATATACTAGCGACTTACAAAACAATAATAATACAAGCTCACTCTCAAAAAAAGTTTTAAATTCCCTATACACAAAAAAAAGCTATAAGTAATAATTTATCATTCTACCTATAAATTCTTTTCTCCTTATAAATAAATCTATTTCTA
>CAKVFO010000261.1 GCA_934746785.1 uncultured Clostridium sp.
TTTTGCGGTCTACAATTATCTTTTAACGTATTGGAAAGCTTGCATATTAGAAAGCCAGTAATAATCAGCACTCCCTTTCAAAAAAAGTTTTGAATTTCCTATACGTTAAAAAAACTGCTTTCTTAAGATAAGAAAGCAGTTAAATATATTTCACTCTCACATTCTTATCTTTCAGATATTATAAAATATCTGCAGGAATTAGCACCTTAAATTATATGCGTATAATTCAGGTTGCCAGACGTCACAGGGCCAGTCCCTCAATCTTTCTTGATAAAAACTATTATATTTTCTTAGTAATCATATTAACTTTATATGAGTTTATTATATATTCCTCCGATATGTATTGTCAATACATTTCTTCCATTTATTTTATTTTATTGGGTTTGTTTAATTTATCACTTCATTTGATAATACAGGTATTTCCTATCACAGAACCGTGCATGCTGGCTTCACACACGGCTCTTAATAAATGTTGTATCCTTGTCTCTCAACTTGTTTAGTCTTACCCAAAAGCGAGATAATATAAGGCTTCCCCAGTTAAGCCTGCCGGGGCTCAGCAAACATGCTGGGCGAACAAATAAGCTATTGTATTTTTAATACAATAGCTTACTTTAATCTGGTCTAAACTAAATTCTTTAAGTTAAGTAAATCAAGAAAATTTACTACCCCATCTTTATTTAAATCTGAATTTTTCTCATTAATCTTACATTGACCGCCTGTATTAATATACCTCTTTAGAACTGTATAATCAGCAATTGAAACTTTTCCATCACCATCTGCATCTCCTAAAAGAACCTTATCTACAACAGCAGTTGGAACATATCCTGAATTTTCATAAGCCTTTAAACATTGTTCATACGCTGCCTTTGGAGTGAAATAATCTGCATATAATAATGGGCTATTAGCTGATCTCCAAGAATCTTCATCTGTTATTCCCCAGAATATAAGGGCAGTTATCTTTCCTGAATTAGGATCTTTATCACTAGCTTGTTTAACTTTCATAATTTCAGACATTAAATCATAATAATATTTAGCTTGAGTAGTTAAATCTTTACATGTAACATCTAATTCTGATATTTGAACTTCAAAACCTTCTTTTAAGAAGTCTTGTAATGTTTGTTTATAAAGAGCTGGCCATGGATAATCAGTGTCTAAGTGAGACTGCATACCTACACCTGCACAAATCTTTTTATCTGAATTAATAAAATTAATAAGATTAATTATCTTATCTTTTTCTATATAAGTATTATAGTCATTATAGAATAATTTAACTTCATCTTGAACATTATACTTTTCTAATTCTTCATAAGCGAATTTAAATGCATTTTTAACATAATCAGGACGTGAGTTAACACTTCCATAAATTCTTAACCATCCTGAATTTTTAGCATGTGTATATTCATTTACAACATCCCATGCGTAAATAGCTCTACCATATTTCCCATTATACACATGATCTATAACACTCTTAATATACATTTCCATTCTCTTAGTCATAACATCTTTGCTTACATCTGCACCATTACTTGAATATCCTTCTTTGAAGAATCTATCTGGAGTTTGTTGATGCCAAACAAGAGTATGTGCTCTAAAGCTTAATCCATTTTCACAGGCTGCCTTTAACATATTATCAACAGTATAGAAATTTAATTTTGGTACTACTGATTCTGTATATCCTTCTGGAATATAGTATCCTAACTCCTTAGCTTCTTCTACAGAAATAGTTGCATCTTCATACATAATAGAATCTGGTTTCATTTCATTTCCTGGAGTTACACTATTATGTTCTCTTTTAATATAATCAACTACATCTTTTTTATCAAACTTAGCTGCTGATACAGCACATCCAACATATTCAAAAGCTTGTCCGTAAGTTGTTAGTAAGTTCCTATCTTTTGAGATATTAGCTTCTGATAAACTTTGAGAGTTAACTTTAAACTTAACATCATTGATAGTTACTGAAAAACCATATTCTTCTTTTGACATAATTCCTATATGGTCTACCATTGTATTAGCTAATGATGTATCTGTTGAAAATGTACATTCACCATTAGATTTGAAATCATATTGTACTGCTACTTCTTCGTTATCAGTGTTATACAATTTAAAACATGTTTTACCATTTCTACAATCTCCACTAAATGTTACACTTGAACACATTGAAACATCAATTGCTTCTGGTAACTGAAATTGTATTTCATTCCACAATCTTGAGAATTGTGCATTTAATTTTGTACCAGATACTGAATATTCAGTACCTCGCTGATACTTAAATTCCATTTGTGAAAAATCAAATGTCTTGAAGGAATTTGTTGCTTTAGCATCAAATCCTACTGTAAAAACTAAACATAATGCCATTATTAATGTCATTACTAAGCTTATTAGTTTTTTCATAAAAAATCCCCCTTTAAATTTTAGTTAGTGTAAAGTTTCTTTACACTCTTTTCTTAAAAAATATCTATAAAATCGAGGTTTCACGAGTTTTTTTATATAAAAAAACAACGCCCCCTAATTTCATGTTAAAAATTAATATAATTTTTCAATTACTTTTGTTTATCTCAAAATACATTACATACAGTTGATTGCAAGCTTCTTCTTGCCTATTACAAACATAAATACAATAAGACTGTAACGCCAGTTCAAAGACGTAATGGAAAGTCTGTACCTGCTAAAGTAAAATGTCCTAAATGTGCTGCCCCACACGAATACATCTATGATACCAATGATAATAAAGGACAATATCAATGCAAAGTTTGTGGTAAAACCTTTAAGGAATCTAACTTTGCTTCTAAACCTTTAGTATTTAAATGCCCTTACTGTGGAAGTACTCTTGATTGGAAAAAAGAACGTAAATACTTTTATATTCATAAGTGTATTAATAAAAACTGCTATTACTATAAACGTAATTTAAAGAAACTTCCTAAGGAACTTAATCCTGTAGATAAGCATAAATACAAACTTCACTATATTTATACAGA
>CAKVFO010000262.1 GCA_934746785.1 uncultured Clostridium sp.
GTATCTAGCAGTGTAGACAGCTTTTTAAAACCATAATTTTTTGGTTTAAAGTCTGGATACATTTTAGAAAGTTTTTCACCAAGAGAACCTACATGAATTCCTTTGCGCCCAGCTTTAGTAAGAATTTCTCTAATACTTACAATTACTTCATCATTATAATATTTCTTATTAGATGCTATATTTTTAACTTTAGGTACATTCTTAAGAGAAATAATAGTACTATTATTTTCATTAAAAGTTACATCTAAAAAGTCTAAAGCTCTAAAGAACTTTGGAATCTTACTAAATCCATATTTTAAAGTATATCCTGGATACTTTTCAAGAAGTTTTTGATTGACATAACCTATGTCTACCGCATTTTTATCATTATATCCCTTGATTATATCAATAATATCCTGTTTAAGATTATCATCAATTGTAATCTTTTTATGATGAGTTTGACTTTGCTTTTTAACTTTATCAGACTTTAAATATACCTTTTGAGCTTTAATAGTAAGTTCATCAATATCGCCTAAAAACTTAGACAGCTTACTATAACCATAATTTCTGACATCAAAGTCTGGATATCTATTAGTGATTTTACTTCCAAGCTCACCCATATAAACACCAGAATCATTTATAGAAATATCATTAATCATCTTTAAGATAGTATTTTTAATGGTATTAATACTAGTCATACTTTTACTATTCTCTTTTGTTTCAAAAACTTGTTTAGATACATTTAATTTATGATCATTCTCTATTGATATAGCAGCCTCTTCATTATCTAACATATTCAATGAAGAAGAGTTTTCTGATTTTGCTAATATATCTAAGTATTTAAATTGATTACAAGCAGAAACAAAAGGTTTTGGTGTCTTTTCTTCTCCCATACCTATAACAATCATTCCAGATTCTCTAAGTCTTGTTGCAAGTCTTGTGAAATCGCTGTCACTTGAGACTATGCAGAAGCCATCGACATTATTTGAATAAAGTATGTCCATGGCATCGATTATTAATGCGGAATCACTTGAATTTTTTCCAACAGTATAGTTATATTGCTGCATTGGAGTTATAGAGTTTTCTAATAAGACATCTTTCCATGAAGATGCAGTAGAACGAGTCCAATCTGCATATATTCTTTTGTAAGTCGCAATTCCGTAATTAGATATTTCATCTAAAATATATTTAATATATTTAGCTGACACATTATCAGCATCAATTAATATTGCAAATCTTTTATCATCCATATTGTTTTAGAATTTTATAAAATTCTAGGAACCCCCTTTAAATTTAATAACAATTTATATATACACCTAGTTTAACATAAGATACGAAAATTTGTAATACTATTTAAAATTCTATTATAAGCATAGTAGTCATTCTAAATATAAATATGTTGAAGAACTTGTCTTAAATAAAGAATTGGTAATGGTATGGAAAAAATACATTGTAAAATAAAACAAATAAAGATATAATAGTTTTAAAATGAAAAATATGTAAATAGGAGATTGGAATGTTAAAGAAAAAAGGTGAATTTTATGAAGAAGCATGGTTTTGTTTTATAGTATATTTGATTTTTTTTCCATTAGGATTATTTCTTGCATTAAAAAGCAGGAAAATCTCTAAGGATATGAAAAACTTAATGAAGCTTGGAGTGGCAATAATAGTAATTTTATATGCTTATTTTATAGCATCTTTTTTTAGGCTTGAAAATAATAAATTAACTAAAACGACTTTAAGTGAAAATACTGAAAAGTTAGGTATTGTAAATAAAGAAGAATTTACAAAGCAAGGAAATATAACAGTTAAAGATATAGAAAAGCTGTTATCTAAATATAATGCAAAACTTCCTTATAATGAAAATGAATATGATAAAAGTGAAGAGAAAAAAAATGAAGAAGAAGCTAGTGAAGAAAAGGTAGATGAAAGCAAGGATAATGGAGTTTTTTCAACGGGTAATATGGTGAAGGTAAAAAAAGATCCCTATGAATATAATGTAAGTTATAGTACTGAGACTGATGGAGAGTTAGGGAAAATTAACCTGCTAGTAACTGTAAAGTATCCACCAGAATGTGTTTTGGATTTTGGAAAATCACAGTTTATTAAGGATGTATTATCAATTATGGAAGGGGAAAATTATGATATAGATTCTTTTAAGACCTGGGCAGAAAAAAGTGAAGAGAACTATAGAGGAAAAAAAGTTATAAATAGTTCTGTTTATTCAAGAAAGATTTCAGACTTAGATGAAACTTTGAATTTTAACACTGGTAAAGATGGAGTAATGCAGATTAATTTAGTAAAAAAGGTTAAATTACAATAAATATTTAAATCAATAACCAAATTAATCCATTGACTTTTTTTCAAATTAATTCATACTATTAAAGGTACATTAATTTATAAGAAGCTTTAGGTGCTAATATGTTTAGCACCTTTATATATGCAAAAACGAATAGAATAAAGGAGAGTATTAATGCAAGACAAGAAATATTACTATGACGAACAAGTTAAGAATTATTACTATGAGCAATATATAAATAGTTTTTCAAAGGTAAAGGGAAATTTAGAGGATACAAGCCTTGTTTCACTTTTAGAAAATGAAACTAAACAAGTTTTAATTGATATAGCTAAGAGACTTGAATTAAAGGGGTACTCAAAGCTTGGTAAAGAGGCTTTAGTAAATCTTATAGCTGAAAAAATTGAAGAAGGTTTCCAAGGGATTTTAGGAGAATTAACTTATAGAGAAGTTATTTTCTTAGAAAGATTATGTAAGAAAGATTTAAATGAGTATGTATTTAATATAGAAGAATTAAACTTAGTTGGTGCTTTAACATCACTAGGACTTCTTTCTAAGTTAAACATAGATAAGAAATTATATTTAGCTGTTGCTAAGGAAGCTAAGAAACCTTTAAAGAAATTATATAGCAACAAGGAATACATGGATAATCTAAAAGAGCGTTCAAAGGGAGCAGCTTACATTGATGGTTTAATGA
>CAKVFO010000263.1 GCA_934746785.1 uncultured Clostridium sp.
GATTATAGGTATTTTTGTTAAAGATAATTATAAAGTAGCTGCTTCAGGAGAAGGATTAGGAGATTTAGCATCTATATGTATTTCTAGATTAGGTATAAGCAAGGGAAAGGCACCAAAGCTTATAAAAAATGCATCAGATGTATTTATAAAAAACAATTTCCTTAAAGGATTTTTAAAATTATTTGATTTATCAAAAGATATAGAAAAAGGAATAAATAAATTTAAATCTTTTGTTTTAGGATTTATTGTTTCACAGATTGCAGTGTTGAATCTTATGCCTATTATAAATAAAAACTTTAGTTTAAGCATATTACCTATATTAATTTTTAATATGATTATAATAGCACCTGCATCTTTATTAGTTTTAAAGTCATCTAAAAATGACAATGAGAATTATTTATTAAGAATAATAATGTATGTTGGATTAACTTTAGTAGCTTTATATGATTTAAACTTTGGAGAAGATGTTATATGGATTTTCTTGTTTGGTATGTATTCCATAAGTTATTGTTTAGTTAATTGTAATATTGGTTTCAAGAAAAAATCGTTGGAATTAGGCTTGTTTTTATTAAGTATATTCTTTTTAATAATATGTATTATAGCATTTATGTTTATAAATTTTTATGATTTTTCAGAATTTATATTATTAAAAACTTGTGCTATAGCAGCTACATCTTGGATAGGTGAATTAATAATGAAAAAGTGGCAAGAATAGGGATGAGGTGATCATCCATATGAATAAAATTGATGTTGAGGGAGTAAGAAGTCCCATAATTTATATATCAATAGCAATATTATTAGGATCTGTTTTTTGGGGATTTTATAAAAGTAAATATATATGGCTGGCAGTTTTATCTGTCAGTCTTTTTTTCATAGTAGTATTTATAAAAAGTAATATTGCATTTTTATTTATAACAGTATTGTTTTTTCTTTTAAGCATATTTAATAATTTTAATTATTACAATTTAAAAATAAAAGAAGATTTTAAGGGGGAGATACTAGTTTCAGAAGTAAAATCTTATTATACTCTTGGAAAATATAAAGGGAGATTATTATATATAGAAGGTGGAAAAGATAATCTTAAGAGAGGAGATAAAATTAATGTAGAGGGAAGCTTTACAAAAGATATAAATTTTGAGATGGGTATAATAGGTAAGATTACTATTGATGAAATTAAAGGTATATCAGATAGTTTAAACAGAAAGTTATACAGACTACGAGAAAAAGTGTATAAAGGTCTTAAGGAGAATACTGGGGAGAGAAAAAGTGCATTACTATGTTCTATGGCTTTTGGTTATAGTGATAATATAGATGAAGAAGATAGAGAAGAGATGAAGAACCTTGGAGTTATTCATGTTATAAGTGTATCAGGTCTTCATGTGTCATTGATATATTCTGTTTTAAAGAAACTCCTTGGTATTAGATTAAGTTTAGTATTAACAATAGGATATGTATTGTTAACAGGTGCAGCATTTTCTTCTATAAGAGCATTAATAATGATTATGTTATTGAGTCTTGCGGTCGTTGTTAGAAAAACATATAATCCATTAGCAGCAATTGCTTTCAGTGCAGGAATAATAACTTTATTTAATCCATATGCGCCTTTTAAAACAGGTTTTCAGTTATCTTTTTTAGCAACTCTTGGAATAATATTGTTTTATAAAGATATAAGAAGAAGAATGTATAAATTTCCCGGGTACTTAAATGATACTATTAGTATTTCTCTTTCAGCTCAAATTTTAACGCTGCCTGTAATGGTTAGTCAGTTTGGGGAGTGTTCAATAATGTTTTTATTGGGAAATTTAATATTAGTTCCTATAATAAATGTATTAATATATCTAGGAAATATAATGCTTGTTGCTGTTTATATACCTACAGTTTTTGATTATCTAAGTTATATAGTAATGAAGATAATAAACTTTTTAGATTCTTTGACTCTTTATTTTGACTTGTTTTTTAAGGGGAGTATTTTTGTAAATAATAGTATAGTTATATTTTATTGCTTTATTTTAATCAGTTACTATTTGATAAAGAATAAAAAAGAAAGTGCTAAGTTTTTACCTTTAGCAGCTGTAATAATTTTGGGTATTACTATGTATAGTCCATTTTTAAAAATCAGCTATTTAGGTAAAGGGTCTATTGTTGTTTCTTATAGGGGGGAGAGAAAAATTATATCCAATGCAAGAAATGTTGATATGAAAAAGTTTAAGGAAGAAAATATTGCTAAAGAGGGATATAGGCAGGCAGAAAGAATAAGTATAGGAAAAGATATTACAATGAATTTAAGAGGGAAAGACTATTTATTAGATATAAAAGGCAGGAAATATTTATTAAGATTAAATAGCAGAAAAAATGAATATGAAAATTATGATATAATTGATTTTGTTAATAAAGAAGCAGAAGGATTTTATATAATTAATAATGAAATATATTGTTTTTAAATGAAAGGCGGATTACTTTGATTACTTACGATGAATTAGAGAAAAATGTAAAGAATAAGAAGATAGAAAATTCCTATATATTTTGTGGGAGTGATGATGAATTAATAAAAGAAGGTATTGAGAGTATAAGTAAGCAAGTAGTATTAGAAGGAATGGAAGATTTAAATTATATAAAGTTAGATGGTTTAAATACTTCAATGGATGCTATAATAAATGCATGTGAAACTATGCCTTTTATGGGAGATAAAAAGCTTGTTTTAATATCTAGAGCAAACTTTTTAAGAGATAAAACAGATAGTTATGGAAGCAAAATATATAATGAAATAAAAAAATATTTAAAGGATTTACCACCTTATACTGTTCTTATTATGTATTATGTTTTTAATGATAAAAGAGAAACAGCTAAAAAGAATAAAAAGCTTGTGGCTTTAGACAAAATCACAAAGATAGTTCATTTTGATAAACTTAAGAGAGATAGATTTATAAAGAAAGTAGAAGGTATATTT
>CAKVFO010000264.1 GCA_934746785.1 uncultured Clostridium sp.
AAACAGCTCAAAGTATTACTTTTTTATTAAGTAAATCTGATGCAGAAGAATTAGAAACATGTTTAGCGCTTGGAACTTGGAAACTTGCTAAAGTTTCAAATGGTGAATAAGATATGGGAATTTTTAAATTAACTTTAATGTTTACATTTATATTCATATCAATATATAAGCTCTTTATCATAGTGAAATATATTAATGATAATGATAAAGAAAATATAAGATGTGAAAAAATTCATAAAGTAGTTATTAGCAGTATAAGTAGTTTTCTTATACTGCTGATTTATATAAAAATGGGTTTAAATAGTATGTTTATAATTTATACAATAACTTTAATATTCTTATTATTTTTAGGTTTTATCGATTACGAAACTACCTATGTATATGAAATAATAACAAAACCTTTTTTAATATTTTCTACTTTAGTATTTATTTTTAATTTAATATCAGGAAAATCTGGGTTTATGGAGTTTTTCTCTATAGTGATTTCCATATTAATAGTACTAATTATGGAAAAGACCAAATGCCTTGGTGCAGGAGATGTTGAAGTATTTATAGGACTATTTTTAATATTTAGCACTTATTATATGATTCCAATGATTATTATTATGATATCCTTTGGAATATCAGGTATAGGAGGCATTTATTTAATTATAAAGAAAAGAAAAAGTTTAGACTATAGAAAACCCTTATGTCCAAGTATTTTTCTAGCAAGCTATATAATAATTTTTTTAATATAGGAGGGAATTTTATGGGTAGTATTATGCTTGAAGATGCAGCTATTAGAAGAGCAATCAAAAGCTTAGAAACTGCAATGAATGGAATTCTAGATATAAATAAATCAATGACTGATAAAACAAATAGGCTCTTTGACTGTTGGGAAGGTGATAGTAAGTCTGAATTTGAAAAGGAATATAACTTAATAAATTCAAAGACCTCAGATTTATCAGAGGCATTAGAAACCATGAAGGAAGATTTAAGATGCATAGCTGATTCCTTTGAAGAGGTTGATAACAATATTAGAAATAGTATATTACAACAAAATTAATATATGTAAGAGGTGTTTTTTAGGTGGGATTAAAAGAAATAAAAGCAAAGGCTTCTTTAAACATGAGCAAAGGTAATATTTCTTCTGCTATTAGAAATTGTGATTCAAGTAGTAGAAATTTAAACTCAGCATATAATGGAGCTTTTAATGGGACAAAATTAAAGGATGTAGAAATTGCTTTATCAAGTATTAATAGAATTAACAAAGGAAGAAATCAAAAATTAGCTGATATGAAATCACTAGCAGAAAGGATTTCTAATAGTATAGATTAAGAGAGGGTTTATGGATTTAAATAAGTTAGATAATGAAATAAGACATATTTGCCAAACTGGTATAGAAAGTAAAGATGAAGGAATAAAGTTATGTGATTCTCTTTTAAATGAATATGAAGAGGATACAGCAAAAGGAATTATTACATATTATAAAGCTTTAATTTATGAAAAGCATAATGATATAAATAATGCTTTAAAATATTATGAAGAATCAGTAAAACTAGGTTTAGCTATAGATTCTTTAGATAGGATTTATACAATATATCAAAAGGAAAATAATTTAGTTTTTGCCCTTGAGACTATTGATAAAATGATATCATTAGAACCAGAAGTATTCTATGGCTATGATTTAAAATTTAACTTTTTATTTAGTTTAAAGGTTTTTGAAGAAGCTGAAAAGGTACTTACGTTAACAGAAGAGCTTTTTGAAAAGAGCAGCATTATAACCTTAAATAGAGTGAGAATAAATTCTGCTTTAGGAAGATTATCTGAATCATTAGAAATTATCAATTTTGAAAAGGATAATGAAGAAATAAGAGATGATCTTTTAATTGAAAAGGCAAAGATATTAGCAATGAAGGGAGAGTTAGAAGAGGCTGCAGTAATTATAAAAGATGTACAAGCTAAATATAGTGATAATGTAGAGATTATTTATCTTCTTGGTACTGTTTATATGATGAGTGGAAGAATGGAAGAAGCTAAAGATACTCTAGAGTTATTAGTTAATATGGAATATAAAGAGGACTTAAATTATTTAACAGGTCTTTATTATTACGGAGTAGTCTTAAAAAACTTTAAAGATAAAGAAGAGGTAAAGAAGTATTTCAATTGGCTTAAAAGGAAGTATTCAATTTTTACTTTAAACAATCCAAAGGATTTAAACGTAAAAATATTTAATAGTATTATTCATTATGAATTAGAAAATTATAATGAAGCTTTAAGGGTTATAAAAACCTTAGATGAAGTAAGCAGAGAAATTCCTGAAGTTTATTTTATAAAAGCACTTATCTATAAGGGGAGCTGTGATATAGATAGGTATGAAAGGACAAAGAATATTCTTAAAGAAAGATACATAATGTACTTTAAGATTTTAGAATCTATAGATAAGTTAGAGGGTTAACAAATGAAAAAGATAAAGATGGATACAGATGTACTTAATGAAACTATAAGAAGTTATGAGAATTTTATTAATGATTTAAGAAAATATAAAACAAATATTAATAGCTCTATAAGAGAACTTGATAGAGGCTGGTCAGGAGAGGCAAAGGACGCTTTTTATAATATAAGCAGAGTAGATTGGGACAAAACTATTGATGACAGCATAGAAAAGTTAACCTTTTTTAAAGATAGTTTGAAAAAGGTAAAGACAGCCTATGAAAATATTGAAAATGAGGCAAAAAAACTAAAGAATAATGTGTAAAGGTGAGCGGGGAAGATATGACTAGAATAGAAATTGATTTTACACAGAGTAAAGCAGCTGTAAGATCTTTAGAGATGGGGAAAAGTAATTTAAGCACAGCGTTAAATAATTTAATAAGTGCTAAGGCAAATGTGTCTAGTTTAGATGGAACAATAAGAAATATAGACAGGTATAGA
>CAKVFO010000265.1 GCA_934746785.1 uncultured Clostridium sp.
ATATATTAGGGCTTTAAAAGAACTTTTTCAAAAAGTAACAGTTAGAATTTTATTTAAACCTACTAATTCTTATTCTCATCTTTTAAGTAGTAGTTACCATCCAAATCTATTGACTAATTCTATTGATAGATTTATTTATCTTCATAAATATGCTGAAAAGGTAGATAAAAAATATAATAAGTTAGTTTTGTCGGAAGTAGAAAATCTACTTAGAGGTGATATTCCATACTTTAGTGTGAAGGTTAATGAAAAGAAAGTATATGGTTCTGGAAGTAATGATGCAGTATATTTATTAGAAAAAGCTGCTATTGATTCAATTCAGTCAAAAATTGATGATATGAACACCATAGATTTAAATAGACAAGCAGCAATTATTAGAACTAAGCTTTTTACTAAAATATCTGATACAACAACAAAAACAGAATTTCAAAAATGTGATACTGTAAAAAAGTCACAAGGAGAAAACTTTATTGAAGCAGCAGAGAAAATAGCAGATTTTCTTTTAGAGAGATCTGTCACTGGTATGGGGAAAGAGGGAAAAAATAGAACCTGGTTTGGATGTGAAGAAAATGAATATCATATATATGAATACATTACTTTAAATGATAGTATTTATTATGGATTATCAGGAATTGCAATCTTTTTCAATTATCTAGAAAAGCTATCTAAAAAAGATAAATATAAGAATATTACAAAAGAAATATGCGATACCATAATACAAGGTCTGCCAAGTACTATAGAGGAATTTGATAAAAGTAATTTAAAACTTAAAGATATAGATGCAGGGGCTTTTTCAGGGATTTCAGGCAGTGCACTTTTATTATCATATATAGATAAAAGTAATAATGAAAAGAAGTATGAAAATGTAGTTTCTGTTATGCTGGAATTAGTGAATAGAAAGCTTGATTATAATATAACAGCTGATGTTATAGGACACATTGGGGCTTTAGGATGCATGATTTCAATGTATTATAATTCTCCTTATTCTAGTGTTAGAAATAGGGCTTTAGAAATAGCAAAAAATATTTATAAAAAAATTAAAGATAAATGGATAGTTATTGAAGGAAGGAAGGGAGTAACTTGGACAAAAAAAGGCTACTCAGGATATGCTCATGGAAATGCAGGAGTAGTGGCACAATTAAGCAGATTATATAAAATAACAGGTGAAGAGGAGATTAAAGATTTAATAGACAAGTCTCTTTTATATGAAAGGGAAATGTATGTTGAAGAAGAAAAAAACTGGCTAAGAGCAATAGATGAAAATTATTGTTTTTATGGTTGGTGTCATGGAGTGCCGGGTATTCTTTTAAGCAGAATACAATTAATTAAGAATGGTTATAAAGATGAATTGTTTAGTAAAGAAGTTCAGATAGCAAAGGAATCAATAATAAACAATGGATTTAGAAATGACTGGTGTCTATGTCATGGAGATATGGGAAATTTAAGTATTCTTAAAGAGGCAGCAATTACTTTAAAAGATCAAAAGCTATATAATAGATGTGTTAATACTATTGAAAGTTTTCTAGACTATTTTATGAATGAGATAGATAAAGAAAGTTTTAAAGAAGATGAAAATAATGGATTTATGATAGGATTAGCGGGTGTAGGCTATGAATTTTTAAGAGTAAATAGAGAAGATGATATGCCTAACATCTTGGCATTAGAATAAAAAGTTATTTAAAATTCATTATGAAGAAATAATAAAAGCTATTTTATGTTGAATGATAATTAAAAAGGGAGTAAGATAAATAATAGAGATTGTAATGAGGCAATTTATACAGCCTTGTTACGTCTCTTTTTTTACATTTGGGGGGATTTTAAATGGAAAAACTTAAAGAAAATGAATGGAATACTATTAATAATATGCTGCTTGAGATTTACTCTATTAAGTCTTTAGAGGAATTTACAGTGACGCTTTTAAAGATGTTTAGAATGATTATTCCATATACTAAAGGTTATTTTATTGTTTTTGATGAAGATGGAGATATAGATAATCAGAGGTCTTACTTTATAAATATGAGTGAGGAAAGTCGTAAAAAATACATAAATGACTTTTATAAAATTGATTACTTAAAGTACGTTTTAGATTTTGCAAAAAGTACATTAACTTATAGAGATACAGATATTTTAGAAGATGATCTTAGAAAGAAAACAAGATTTTATAAAGATTTTTTACATCAAGAAAATATTCCTTATGGGTGTGGCATTGTATGTTTAAAGGATAAAGAAACAGTTGGTATAATCAATTTATTTAGAAATGAGGATTTTGGGGACTTTACTGTTAAGGATATGTACATATTAGAAATATTAAAGCAGCATTTAACTAATATAATTTGCAGGCTAAATAATAGAGATGATTATACTAATATTATTAATAAAAGTAGTGATAGCTTTGCTGATAGATATGATTTATCTGAAAGAGAAGAGGAGATTATTGAACTTATAAATATAGGATGTTCTAATGCAGAAATTAGTGAAAAACTTGTAATATGTTTATCTACAGTGAAGAAACATATATATAATATTTACATGAAAACTGGGGTGAAAAGTAGAACTCAGTTATTAGCACTTCTTAATGAAGGGTAAACTTTTAGATTTAAAAAATAGAACTTTAGTAGTACTTTTAAAACTAGAGTTCTATTTTTTTGCTGTAAAATAAGTATTTAGGACAATTGTTTAGGTTATCTTCAGGTGATAGAATTTAACTTGTAAAAAGGAATTGCAACGGCGCAAACTTAGTGTTTGTGCCGTTTTTTTACGTACTGCAAAGTATAAAATTTCTTTATCAGTAAATACCAATAATCAGTGACTTTTAGAGCCTTTTGGATGGCTTTAACAAAGTTGCTTCCTGCTCTGAAAAGCGTGGCATCAGCAAC
>CAKVFO010000266.1 GCA_934746785.1 uncultured Clostridium sp.
CCCTTATAAAGGTACTGAAAGAAACATTGCTTATAAAGTATTAAAGCTTTTAGAATTAGTATAAAATAAAAAAGAGGGGGAAAATTTCTTAAATGGATACTGAGTGTTATAAACAAAAGGCTAAGGTTTTTAAAGCCTTAGGTGACGTAAATAGATTAAAAATAATAGATATATTATCTTGTGAAGAACAGTGCGGGTGTCAGATTTTAACTAAATTTAATTTTACTCAGCCAACACTTTCTCATCACATGAAAATTTTAATTGACTCAGGTCTTGTATTAGCACGTAAAAAGGGGACTTGGAGCTATTATAAGCTTAATTGTGAGAATGTAAAAGAACTTATTGAATTTACTAATACACTTTTAAAGAAATAGCTGTTTTAGACTGCATAGAAATATTTTTTCTATGCAGTCTTTTTACGTATAGTAAATTCAAAGCTTTTTTGAGAGTGAGTACTGATTATTTTAATAAGAAATTATTTTGCTATTAACCTTCTGTTTTCATTTGTTTACATGACACAAAATTCTATATAGTCTTTATATTATAATTATTCTTAAATTTAATACATTTCTAAATATTCAGAAAATATAAAATATATAAAAAATACCTCTTTTATAACAAATCGATTTATAGAAAAATTATATTTTGAAAATAATCAAAATGTATATATGCTAATTTTAATTATTTCTTGAAATGTTATTTTGCTGTTTTCTATTTCTGTTTATTTTCAGTAAAAAAATGTTTTTTAAAATACGCGAAAGATGAATCTGCTCCCTCTGTTATTAAAATTAACTATTAATAGTTTTGGATTGAAGTTGATTTTTATAAAAATAAAAGCATGATTTAGCTAAGGATCAATATTATTTATAACTTATTTTTAAGATGGAATTATTAAAAAACATAAATATATTTTAAATACTCTTATCTATTCACCTATATCTTATTTCGCTAAATACACATTTAGCGAACTTCGCGTATAAAAAGAGAAAAAATCCTTTAAACCTTGATGAAATAAGGTTTTTACGCTGCAAAATTGCTTTTAAAAAGTTGAATTTTTTAAGATGATTTGCGAAGTTTATTACTTAAAAAGATGGGTATAAACTTTAAAAATATTATTATTTTTAAAGTTATATATATTGTTTCAAAACAGAGGGAGCAACAAAATGCTTGAGGTATTTTATTTTGCTAAAATTTTGATTTAGAAATAGAGATTGATTTAGAGAGAAAAAATATTTTTAGAATATATAACGATTAGGGTGAGTATAAAATGTTTTGCAAAGAAATATATATTTTCACAAAATCGAATTGTATCTTAACAAGGAATTTTCCTTTATAATGGTTATTCAGAAAATTCAAAATTAACTTTATTTTAAAATATATTGAATAATTCAGAATGTAAACAAATGAAAACAAAGGGATATTAATTTTTAGGATTCTTGAATGCAAAGTTTTACTGTGCTACTATATTAGTAATGTAGAATATTGCTGTTGGAGGCAAATGATGAGTAAAAAAATAAACAAATATAAAGATTTTCAATACAACGAATCTATTTTAAAGCTATTAGAAGTTGAACTATCTACAGCTGATAGAAAACGATTGGACAAGATATATTCAAACTATGAAAAACTTGAAAACAAAGGGAGCTATGAAGATATTATCGAAGATATCTATATACTTTCATATAAAAGAAAACTTTCAACGAAGGAAATGGCGAAGATATATGGAGTCAGCATACGCAGTATACAAAAATGGCTTAAGGATTTAGGCCTTAATAGAGATTTAAAGGCTGCTGCTAAGATTAAAAGCAAGGGAGTTTCTATTGATGTAGATAATTTAGATAACACTACTTCCCCATCTAATTCTTTTGGTATTGAAGTTTTCAAAGATTCAGGATATCCAGAGGCTTTAAAAGATTTTATAAACTATCTTGAAACTATTAAAGGGAAATCTAAGAATACTATAAAAGGATATGAAATAGATCTTTCTCTATTTTTTAAATTTATGAAGGTTTATAAAGGCTTATATGTTAATCCTAACTTAGAATTTTCTCAAATACCTATACATGATATAGATAATAATTTTATTAAAAGCATCAAGCTTACTGACTTATATGCATATTTATCTTTTGTTGAAAAATCTAGAGGTAATGGTACTTATGCTAGAGCTAGAAAGGTTGCGTCATTAAAATCTTTCTTTAAATTTTTAAGTGGTAAAGCAAAAATTATAGATGATAATCCAGCATTGGAATTAGAATCTCCAAAGCTTCAAAAGAGACAACCAGTATATTTAACTCTTGATCAAAGCATAGATCTGCTTAATTCTTTAGATAAGTCAGATAAAAATTATGAACGAGATTATTGCATATTAACTTTATTCTTAAATTGCGGTATGCGTCTTTCGGAGTTATGCTCAATTGATATAAGAAAAATAAAGGGAGATATCTTAACTATTGTAGGTAAAGGTGATAAGGAAAGAACTGTTTATTTAAATGAAGCTTGCTTAAAAGCTATAAATAACTATATGAAAGTAAGAGATGTAAGCAAGGTTTTAGAAGAAGATAAAAACTTTTTATTCATTTCTTCAAGAAACAAACCTATAAATAAGCGAACTGTTGAAATATTAGTTAAAAAACATATTGGAAATGCAGGGATTAGTGATGGTAAATATACACCTCACAAACTTAGACACACCGCTGCTACCTTGATGTATAAGTATGGAAATGTTGATATTAGAAGTCTTCAAAATATATTAGGACATGAAAACTTATCGACAACTCAAATCTATACTCACGTAGATGATGATTCATTAAGAGATGCAGTTAAATCT
>CAKVFO010000267.1 GCA_934746785.1 uncultured Clostridium sp.
GTATACCTGAAAGTATAACTTCCTTAAAGCCATTAGCAGCAAGCTAATTAACTTCCGCTAATACCATTTCTGGATCCTTTGAGCAAACTGATCCTCTAGCATAAGGTATTGTACAATATGTACAAAATCTATTACATCCATCTTGAATTTTCAAGAATGCTCTTGTCTTATCTTGGTATTCTTCTATATTTAATTCTTCAAATTTATTATTTTTTAATACACTATCAACATGAACTTGAACCTTTTGTTCATCTCTAGCCTTATTTACATAGTATACCACATCACCCTTATTTCTTGTACCTAAAACTACATCTACACCTTCAATAGCTGAAACTTCTTGTGGTGCCATTTGTGAATAACATCCTACAACAGCTATTATAGCATTTTCATTAAGTCTTCTCGCTCTACCAATTATTTGTCTAGATTTTTTATCTCCCATATTTGTTACAGTACAAGTGTTAATAACATATACATCAGAAACTTCTGAGAAATCTACAACTTCATATCCTTCTCTTATAAACTTTTCTGCCATAGCTTCTGATTCATATACATTAACCCTGCATCCTAATGTAGCAAATGCAACTTTCATTTAAATTTTTCCTCCTAAATCACCCATCTCATATTGAATTAGTGAAGCTGCTACAAATCCTGCTGTTTCAGTTCTTAGTATTCTGCTTCCTAATGTTATAATATAGGCTCCCTCATTTTTTAGTTTATTTATTTCAGTCTCTTCGAAACCACCTTCCGGTCCAACCATTATACCTATTTTCTTAACTGTATTCAATGTATCTTTCTCTCTTAAAATAGAAGTAACACCTTTCATTCCAAAATTATCAGCATTTTCATAAGGAACTAAGAACAAATCCATTTCCTTAAGTTCATTTAACATTTCATCAAAAGAAATAGGTTCTAAAACCTTAGGAATTATACTTCTCTTACTCTGTTTTGCTGCTTCTAAAGCAATTCTATTTAATCTATCTAATTTCTTAAAATCACCTTTTAATTTAACATCAACTCTATCAGTTATAACAGGTATAAATTCCTTAACTCCAAGCTCAGTACCTTTTTGAACTATCAAATCCATTTTTTGAGCTTTTGGAAGTCCTTGAAATAAATATATTTCCACTACACTTTCATTATTTATCTCAAGTTTTTCAAGTATTTCAACTAAAACTTCTGTCTTAGATACACTACTTATCTTTCCTAAATATTCGGTTCCATTGCAGTCATTTAAAACTATCTTTTCACCTTCGCTTAACCTTAATACCTTATATATATGTTTTACGTCATCGCCAGTTATTCTTCCTTCATTGCCCGATATATTTCCAGGTTCAGTGAAAAACTTATGCATACTCTTCTCTCCTCAATTATTTAAGTTTAGCTATTATACAGTTCCATTCTCCATCTTTATTTACTGATTCAACTTCAAATCCACATTCTTCAAGTTTAGCTGTAACCATATCAACTCTATCATGTATAATACCTGATGTTATAAAGTATCCACCTTGTTTTAATACTCTGCTTACATCTTCTGTTAAAATACATATTATTTCAGCTAAGATATTAGCTACAACTATATCAGCTTTTCCATCAATAACTTCTATTAAGTTACCTTCTAATATTTCAATGTTATCTAAGTTATTATATCCTACATTTTCTTTAGCTGATTCTACTGCTACTGGATCTAAATCAACACCAACTGCTTTTTTAGCTCCTAATTTTGCTGCAGCAATTGCAAGTATACCCGAACCACAACCAACATCAAATACTGTACTATCTTTTTCTACATACTTTTCAAGAGCTTTTATACACATATTTGTTGTTTCATGATCTCCAGTTCCAAATGCCATACCTGGATCTAGTTCTACTACTAAATCTCCTTCTTTTTCTTCATATTCTTCCCATATAGGCTTTATAACTATACTCTTTCCAATTCTAAAAGGTTTATAATATTTTTTCCAAGTATTAGCCCAGTCTTCTTCCTTCATTTCTTCTACTTCAACTTCACCTTTACCTATATTAATACCTAATTTCTTTATATCTTCAAGTCTTTCTTTAACAAAGGCTACAACTTCATCTATATTATCTTCATCTGAAAAATATCCTTTTACAACTGCAAATTTTCCTTTATGTTCTAATACATTCAAATCTGCAAAATCCCAAGTTAAAGGACCTTGATCTCTACCTAATATATCTTGTGGATCTTCTATTGCTACACCTTTACAGTCTAGAGTATAAAATATTCCTGATACTTCCTCTAAAGCTTCACTTTCAGTAATTACTCTAACTTCTATCCATCTTCCGTCCAAAAAAAATCACAATCCTCTCTAATTTTTGTTATTTTGACTAATATAATATTTTACACTTTATAAAACCATTATGTCAAATAAAAAGAAACCTCAATCAAATTTTACACTTAATCGATTTTTTCATCATTACAAATAATTAGTTTACACATTTCTATTTTATATTCTTAAGAGTAATGGAATATTTACTCTCAAGAGTAACAGAATATCTCCTCTTGAGTTTCAATTTTAAGTAGAAAAAATAAGCCAATACTCAAAATTAAGTATCAGCTTATTTTACTATTTTCTAAAGAAACCTTTTTTATGCTTTTCTTCCCTTTTGTTATTATGAGCAGTTTCTCCTGAAGCTTCCATAAACATCTTTAATGCTTCTTTTTGCTTTTCATTAAGAGTCTTAGGAATATCAACTATTACCTTAACGTATTGATCTCCTCTTCCGTTTGAATTTACTCTTGGAACACCCTTACCTTTTAATCTAAACAATGTTCCTGATTGAGTTCCTGCTGGAACTGTATATGAT
>CAKVFO010000268.1 GCA_934746785.1 uncultured Clostridium sp.
CTGTAGCAATAACAGATCATGGAGTTGTGCAGTCTTTCCCAGAAGCACAAATTGCAGCAAAAAAACATGGAGTTAAAGTAGTTTACGGTGTGGAAGGATATCTTGTAGATAATGGAGTGCCTATGGTTTTAAATGAAAAAGGCGGAACTCTAGAAGATACATATGTTGTATTTGACTTAGAAACAACAGGCTTCTCATCTAAGAATGATAAAATTATTGAAATAGGTGCAGTTAAAATTAGAGGGGGAAGGGTTGTAGATTCCTTTAGTGAATTTGTTAACCCAGAAAGAAGAATACCTTATGAAATAACTGAACTTACAACAATAACAGATGAAATGGTAAGAGATGCTGAAACTATAGATAAAATACTTCCAAGGTTTATTGAGTTTTGTGAAGATTCTGTTTTAGTTGCTCACAATGCAGCGTTTGATGTGGGATTTATTAAGAAAAATTGTAGAGACTTAAATATTGAGTTTGATTATTCAGTTCTTGATACTGTGACTCTTGCAAGATTTTTATATCCAGAACTTAAGAAAGTTAAACTTAATATTGTAGCAAAACATTTAGGAATAAAATTAGAAACTCATCATAGAGCTGTAGATGATGCTAAATGTTGCGGTGATATACTTTTAAGATGTTTTCAAGATTTAAAAGAGGAAAAAGAAATATATGATTTAAAAACTTTAAATGATGTTTATTCAAATAAAATAGATATTAAAAAGCAGCCTGCTTATCATATAATAATTTTAGCAAAAACTCAGGCTGGAATGAAGAATTTATATAAACTTGTATCAGAGGCTCATTTAGATAACTTTTTTAGAGTACCGAGAATTGCAAAGTCAAAGCTTCAAGAATTAAGAGAAGGACTTATTGTGGGTTCAGCTTGTGAGGCAGGACAAGTTTATAGAGCAATATTAGATGGAAAAACTGATGATGAAGTAAAAGAAGTTGCAGAATTTTATGATTATCTTGAAATTCAGCCTATAGGAAATAATAATTTCCTAATTGAAAAAGGAAATGTTAAAGATGAAAATGAGTTAAGGGCCATCAATGAAAGAATTTACAATATTGGACTAGATTTAGGAAAAATGACAGTAGCTACTGGAGATGTACATTTCTTAGAACCTCAAGATGAAGTTTTTAGAAGAATTATAATGGCAGGAAAAGGATTTAAGGACAGTGATAACCAACCTCCATTATATTTTAAAACTACAGATGAGATGCTTAAAGAATTTTCATATTTAGGGAATGATAGAGCGAGAGAAGTAGTAATAACAAATCCAAATAAAATAGCAGATAGCTGTGATGAGTTAAAACCAGTACCAGATGAAACTTATCCACCTAAAATTGATGGCGCAGAAGATGATATAAGAGAAATGACTATGAATAAAGTTCACTCTATTTATGGTAATCCTCTTCCTGAAATTGTTCAGGCAAGATTAGATAAAGAACTTAACTCCATTATTAATAATGGATATGCTGTACTTTATCTTATTGCACAAAAACTTGTTGCTAAGTCAAGAAGTGATGGATATTTAGTAGGATCTAGAGGATCAGTTGGTTCATCTTTTGTTGCAACTATGACAGATATTACAGAAGTTAATGGACTTCCGCCTCATTATGTATGTCCTAATTGCAAGAAATCAGAATTCTTTAATGATGGTTCAGTAAGTTCAGGAGCAGATCTTCCTGATAAAAAGTGCCCAGATTGTGGTGCTGATTACATAAAGGATGGACATGATATACCATTTGAAACCTTCCTTGGGTTTGAAGGTGATAAGGAACCTGATATCGACCTTAACTTTTCTGGAGATAATCAGGGTGATATACATAGATATACTGAGGTGCTTTTTGGAAATGGTTATGTATTTAAAGCTGGAACTATAGGTACAGTTGCTGAGAAAACAGCATATGGATATGTTAAAAAATATTTAGATGAAAGGAATATTAGAACTTCTACAGCTGAAATAGAAAGACTTACAATTGGATGTACTGGAATAAAGAGAACAACAGGACAGCACCCAGGTGGAATTATGGTTGTGCCAAGAGATAATGAAGTGTTTAATTTTACACCAGTACAGCATCCAGCAGATGATAGTGAATCAGATGTTAAAACAACACATTTTGATTATCACTCAATATCAGGACGTTTGTTAAAACTTGATATACTTGGACACGACGATCCTACCGTACTTAGAATGCTGCAGGATATAACAGGATTAGATCCTCAAACAATACCTTTAAATGATTCAAAAGTTATTTCTTTATTTACATCACCTGATGCGTTAGGAGTAACTAAAGAGGAATTAGAGTGTGAAGTTGGAGCTTATGGACTTCCTGAGTTCGGTACTAAATTCGTAAGGGGAATGCTTATTGATACAAAACCTCAAAGTTTTGCTGACCTTGTTAGAATTTCAGGACTTTCACATGGTACTGATGTATGGCTGAATAATGCTCAGTATTTTATTAAAGAAGGCTATACAACACTACAAGATTGTATTGCCTGTAGAGATGATATTATGGTTTACCTGATTTATAGAGGATTAGATCCTAAGCTTTCCTTTACTATAATGGAGATGGTAAGAAAGGGTAAAGGGCTTAAACCAGAATATGAAGAGGAAATGAGAGCTCATGATGTACCGGAATGGTATATTGAAAGCTGTAAGAGAATAAAGTACATGTTCCCTAAGGGACATGCAGTTGCTTATGTTATGATGGCTGTTAGAATTGCATATTATAAAGTTTATTATCCATTAGCATATTATGCAGCTTATTTTACTGTAAGAGGTGATGAATTTGATGCAGACATAATATGTAA
>CAKVFO010000269.1 GCA_934746785.1 uncultured Clostridium sp.
TAGTTGGATTGATTTTTACTATATTTTCTATAACCTCTAGAAAATATTCTACTTCTAGTATATCATTATATATTCCAAAACTTACTCTTATCATTCCAGGCATTTTTTCTTTCTTATTATGAATAAAAGCACTTGCATCCTTTTCTGATAGATTCATTAACCTTCTACAATATGGATGTGCACAAAACCATCCTTGCCTTACTGAAATTCCATATGCCTTTGCCAATATTTCTGCTACATCATGATGATATAAAGATTCTATATTAAATACTCCAATACCTAACCTATCACTTCTATCTTTTATGTCTCCATAATTTATAATCTTAGGTATTGAATTTAATCCATCTAAAAGTTTATCTCTAAGCATTTCTTCCTTTATAGCTATTTTATCAAAACCAATTTTATCAAGTTCCATAAGTGCCTTAGATATAGCTATTGTACCAAAAAAGTTTGGAGTTCCTGCTTCATCTCTTTCTGGAGCTGTTAAATATTCTATTTTATCATCCATTACTAACTCAACAGTTCCTCCTCCTTCATTATCTGGCAGATTGCTATCAAATACTTCTTTTAGCCCTATTATTGCTCCACCTCCAAAAGGTGCATATAATTTATGAGCTGAAAATACTAAGAAATCAATTCTTTCATCTTCGCATTTTCCACTCATATCCACTTTTCTATGTGGAACTAGTTGAGCCCCATCAACTATAATTTTTGCATTATATTTATGAGCTATTTTAGCTATATAATGTATATCATTAATATAACCTGTTACATTTGATGCTCCTGCTACTGTTACATATTTAACTCTACCATTATAACTTTTAAGTTTTTCTTTATATTCATTTAATTTTATTCTTCCTAATTCGTCCACTTCTATATAATCTACATTCCAATACCTTCTCCAAGGTAAATCATTTGAATGATGTTCCATCCTTGTAGACAATATTACTTCATCATCTTTATGATTAATTATTCTAGATAATTTATTTATTCCATCTGTTGTATTACTTACGTATATTACAGTATATTTATTTTTTTCTTTAATATTAAAAAAATCTAAAAGATATTCCTTAGATTCATGATATAATCTTGTAGTAATTTCTGCTTTATGACCTGCCCCTCTGCCTATGGAGCCATAATACTCACTTAATTTCCTTATATACTCTATTACAGATTTAAAAGGCGGTGTTGTTGCTGCATTATCAAAATTTATTACTCTTACCTTTTTATGATCTAAAGTATCAACCTCTAAATCAATTCCAGCCATCAAATCATGAATAATGTTATCCATATTATTCTCCATATACATCTCCTCCCTTATATCCTATTCTAAAAGAGCTTTTAAGGTTCTATAGTTATATTAAACAATATATAAACATATATTTAGAAGTAACAATAGTTTGTATTAAACATATATTTATAATGAATTAACTTTTTGGAGGTAGCTATGAATCCTGATCAAAAACATATGGCAGAGACAAGTAACAAGGATACTAGTGACTTAAATCTAGTACCTTTTAAATCATCTATGCCTTCTAATATGATGCCTATTGGATGGATACCCATTTTTTCCTTTAACAACATGAATAATACAAGTAATTCTTTTCCTATACCTAATTTGTATAATGCCACTATGAATAATATGCCTTCTTTAGGTAATATTAATTCTAATATGGAATCAAATATGAGTAACAATAATCCTAATAATTTTCCTAGCGATGAAAACATAGATAATCTTTATTCTTATAACAAATCAAATACTACATCTTCTAACAATGGAAATATGGGTTCTTCTAATAATCCTGGAAGTATGAATTCTCCAAATATCAACAGGAGCGAGAACATAAGTGAAGTTTTAAGAAATTATACTGCTGACTTAGATGAAGATGTTGATTTATGCAGACACTGCTTAGATAAACGTATAGATAAGGTTTATAAAAAGATTCAGGAAAAAGACCCTGAAGTCATTTCTATTCTTGTAGAAAATTATAATATTCCTTGTCCTATTGCAAAAATAATCATTAGAAAGATAATCAAATTATCTCTACAATATTGTAAGAAAGCTGGTGATTAATAAGTGTTTTTATTTAGGGATTCCCTTCCTGATATGAAAGGTAAAATAAGACTTCTTCATGCAGCTGCTGGTGCAAAGGCTGTTGATATATATGTAGACGGTAAGATACTAGTTTCTAATTTAAACTTCTCTGAAATTACAAAATATGAAGAAATTACTCCTGGCAAACATGAATTCAAAGTATTCCCTGCCGGCAAGTCTACTAACCCATTATTTGTTGATACTTATGAAATAATACCTAATGAAGTAGTAACAATGAGTGCAGTTCTTTTAGAAAGTACTCTTACGCTTTTTGCTTTAAAGGATAATGCTCCAAAGGGTACTAATACTCTTTCTTTTTTGAGGTTTCTTAATTTCTCTCCTAATGCACCACTTCTTACTTTATCTCTTCCTGGAGGAGATACTTTATTTAACGGTGTTGAATATTTAGAAACTACAGGATTTTACCCTTTATCTGCTGGACTTTATAACTTTGTTATAACTGCTACAAATGATGCTTCTTTTAAAAAGTTTATAAATAATATTCAATTAGAAGAGGGATCTGACCATACTATCTTTATAATTGGTCTTGTAGATGAGAATCCTAGACTTGGCTTTATAATTACTGATGATAAAATAGACTAAAAAAGGGTCTGTTGCACAGACAGTTAAATTCAATTGAAATTGAGTGAAAAGTGAAATTTGCCTGTGGCAAGTGAAATT
>CAKVFO010000270.1 GCA_934746785.1 uncultured Clostridium sp.
TTTCAGCAAGAATATCATCATTTAAATCATTTTGTCCCTTTAATGTACTACTATCCATATTCCATAATCTCATAGCACAAATAATATTTGTTTCTTCATTAGCTTTCTTCACAAAATCAAATACACTATTAAAGTAATCTGTAAACAAAATATTGTTATTATTTGCTTCAAAACTATGAAGTGATATATTAACTTGTCTTAGCGCTTTAGATTTTAATAATATATCCTTAACCTTAGGAAGCAAAGTTCCATTAGTAGTTAAATTAACTTTGAAACCTTCCTCATAAGCTATTTCTAAAAAATCTTCTAAATTTTTATTTAATAATGGCTCTCCCATTAAATGAAAATATATATACTTTGTATATGGTTTAACTTCTTCTAATATCTTTTTAAACTTTTCTACACTCAAAAACTCTTTATCTCTACCTGTCTTAGGACAAAAACTGCAGCTTAAATTACATACATTTGTAATTTCTATATAAACCTTTTTGAATTTATTCATCAATCTCTTCCTCACATAATTTATTAAGCCAAACTCTATTATACTTTCTAATTTAACTTTTTTCTATTTATTTTATTTTTTATTTTGTGGCAAACTAAATTAAATATTATATTATACGAGGTGAATTTATGTTAGAAAAGTTAATTAATACCTATCTACCTTTTTTTATAAATATACTTGATATAATGGGGATAATAATCGTGCTTATTGGCTCCTTTAGAGCTTTTTACTTATATATAAAAAGCCTTTTTAAAGGCTCCAATGCAGTTATTAAATCTAAACTAGCTAATACGTTAGCAACTGCTTTAGAATTCAAATTAGGAGCTGAAATATTAAAAACAGTTCTAATTAAAAGTATAGATGAATTATGGATAATTGCAGCAGTAAGTTTACTAAGAGGATTTATGGCATTTATAATTTATTGGGAAATGAAAAACGAAGGGTAAAAAAGCTTGTCATAATTTTTAAACTATGATATGATATTTACGCACAGTGAGTCAATTAGTGCTTATTTTTGTAGGAGCCTGGTCAGTCTTTCGCCGGATACCAGGCTCCTTTTTATATTGTATTTTTTTAATTACTCCAATATTCTTTATACATATCTGAAGATATTTCTTTTAACTTAGCTATATCAACTATTTCATAATACTTTTCATTCTTTTTTAAAATATTTTTTTCACATAATGCTTTTAATGTTCTAAGAAGATGTCTATAACTTGTCCCTAAAAGTTCTGCTGTTTCTGTTAGATTACCATAAAATATTAAGGAATCCTTATTTTCTATAAACATATCTAGTATGTAACTTGCTAATCTATTTTCTAAAGGATACAAGATATTTATAGAACTATTCTTTGAGGTTTGTTTTAATTTTCTACCTAATGAATCGCAAAGATATCTTAAAAATAAGGGATCCTTTAAAAGCATTTCACGAACATCATCAAAGCTCATTTCTATACAATATGACTCATTAATAACCTGTATATTAGCATCTGCAGCTTCATAATTAACAAGCTCTATATCACCAAGAATCATTAAAGGATAATAAAAAGATATTAATAATACTTTCCCATTCTCAAGAGTTCTATATACTTTTAGCTTCCCTTTAACAAAAAAATAAATCTTATTTAGTTTCTCCTTCTCTCTATATATAAATTCTCCTTTAGAGAACTTAACAAGTCTCATATATTTATTCATTGAAACACTAAATATATCATTAATCTTATATCTATTAATGTACATTAACTTTAATTCATCATTATGAATTATTTTCATAATTCCATACCTCCAAAAAAGAGTGACATATGTCATATCTATTATAAATTACTTTATGATAGATTAGAATCATTATTTTTAGGAGGGCCTTTAAAATGTTTAATATTTTATCAATATTTATAGGAACATTAATTGCCTTAATGACAAGCTTTAATGGACTTTTATCTACATATACTGGTAATTACCTATCTAGTATAATAATTCATTTAGTTGGACTTATCTCTGTTACCTGTATCATATTTATGAAAAAATCAAAATTAACTTTTGATAAATCTTTACCTTTATATCTCTATTCAGCTGGAATAATAGGAGTATTTACCGTATTATTTACCAACTTCACCTTTGTTCCTTTAGGTGCAACATTAACTATGGCTTTAGGGCTATTTGGACAGACTATTTCTTCTATAATAATAGATCACTTTGGACTATTAGAAACTAAAATTTCAAAATTTAATCATAAAAAGTTCATAGGACTTGGTTTTATAGTAATTGGACTTATAATAATGGTTATATATTAGGAGGAGTTATGACTTTTTATATTATAATTGCACTATTATCTGGTGTATCTATTGTTGTTTCAAGAATAATCAATGCAAATTTAGCAGAAAGAATAGGTTTATTTCAAAGCACATTTTATAACTTTTTAACTGGTCTTATATTTTCTTTCATTATATTTTTATTTATAAATGAAAGCTATGATTTATCTTCTTTAGGCAATTTAGCAATACCACTTTATGCGTATTTAGGAGGACTTATTGGAGTTTTCTCCATAACTTTATCAAATTACACAGCACCTAAAATATCTGCTTTTTATATGACACTTCTTATTTTTATAGGACAAATTGTCACTGGAATAATTATTGATTATTTCTTATTAAATGAATTATCTGTTGGAAAAATTGTTGGCTCTATCTTTGTAACTATAGGTTTATCATACAACTTATATATTGATAGCAAATCAATATAAACAATTAAGGCTATCTATTTGCCAATACTT
>CAKVFO010000271.1 GCA_934746785.1 uncultured Clostridium sp.
TGGGTGGTGATCCAGATAACAAATTAATTGATATGCTTGAAGGTAAACTTCTCACAAGTAAAATTAAGCCTATTTTATATACTTTCACAGGAATTCTCTGCCCCATTCCTTTAATACTTTTGGCTATAATTCTGCAATTTCCTCAATTTTTATTAGCAGCTTCATTTTTCCTTTACCTTAACATAGGAATTTATCAAACTGAAGCTAAGAATATAAAAGCCAAAGGTATTTCAAAACTAACAAATATGTTTACAGCATCACACAAAATCCTTAAACTCAACTCACCTGTTCTAGATAGTTATAATATTGAAATTGAAAACTGCCTTGAGAAACTTAAAATTATTGATAAAAGTACTAAAATCTTAAGATTCACCTCTGCCTTCAATGGACTGATTGAATCTATTACTGTACCTTTTCTTATTGAAGTTATTGCCTACTATAGAATTGCTCCTTACTTAGCAGAAAAAGAAAATGAAATACTAAAACTTTACTATATTATAGGTGAAATAGATGCATTAGTTTCAATGGCAAGTTTTGAAATGAGTTATGAAGATAAAATTTCAATTCCAAATTTTATTGATGATGTAAAGATTTCTATAGAAGAAGGGATTCATCCTCTTATTGAGAATCCAGTTTCAAATTCAATTACTATAGATAATAAGGGAATAATCTTAACAGGAACTAACATGTCAGGAAAGTCTACTTTTTTAAGAATGATTAGTACAAACATTCTTTTTGCCCAAACTTTTAATATTGTATTTGCAAAAAGTTATAATGCATGTTTCTTTAACTTAGTAACTTCTATAAGTCCTAAAGATGATATAAATTCAGGCAAAAGCTACTATATGGCTGAAGCAGAGTCTTTGCTTAGAATAATTAATGCTCTAGATGATGATGTTCCTGTTTTTACAACTATTGATGAAATTTTCAGAGGTACAAACCCTATTGAAAGAATTTCTTCTTCTGCTGAAATTTTAAGATATATTAATGAAAGAAAAGGTATCTGCATTGCTGCAACTCATGATCAGGAAATCTCTGATATTTTAAAAGATAGTTATGATTTTTATTATTTTAGTGAAAGTGTTAGTAATGAACATGGTCTAAATTTTGATTATAAGTTAAAGAAAGGCGTTACCAATACAAGAAATGCTATTAAACTTTTAGAATTTTTAGGCTATCCAAAAGAAATAATAGATAAGTCTTATGATAGATGTAAAACATTAACCAATTACTTTTAGAAAATATCCATAAAACTCTTATAAAATTTCTTTGATTATACGGGGGGTGAACAAGCCCCCCCAAAATAATTCATTTGTAATTAAAATATATTATCAATCCAAAATTCTAAGAGCTTGCGACTTAGAATTTTCTCCTTCATTCCTGCATTCTAGAAAGACTATAATCTGAGATATACTCCCAAGAAAGATACCCTTCCCTCCCCAATTCCACTAACAACTACATTCTCATCCCTAAATATGTAAAATTGAATACTTATATATAATTATTTGTTCCCTAATCATTAAAAATCTGTTATAATCTATATTACATATATAAATAAATTATCAAAATTAGGGGGCTATTTTAATGAGTTTTACAAATGTGAGAAAAATACCTACTCCTGAAGAAATAAAGGAAATGGTACCTTTATCTGCTGATTTAAAAGCAGTTAAAGCAGAAAGAGATGCAGAAATAAAAAAAGTATTCACTGGGGAAAGCGATAAATTCTTAGTAATCATAGGACCATGTTCAGCAGATAACGAAGATTCTGTATGTGATTATATAAATAGATTAGCAAAAGTTAATGAACAAACTAAGGATAAATTATTAATAATTCCTAGAATATACACAAACAAACCAAGAACAACTGGTGATGGTTATAAAGGAATGCTTCATCAGCCAGATCCTGAAAAATCACCTAATATCTTAGAAGGTATACTTTCAATAAGAAAATTATTTGTAAGAGCAATTAAGGAAACTCATCTTACACCTGCTGATGAAATGTTATATCCTTGTAATCATATTTACTGTGATGACTTACTTAGCTATGTTGCTGTTGGAGCAAGATCTGTTGAAAATCAACAGCATAGATTAACAGCAAGTGGTGTAGATGTTCCAGTTGGTATGAAAAACCCTATGGCTGGAGATTTATCAGTAATGTTTAATGCTATTCATGCAGCACATCACAAACATGACTTTATCTACAATAACTATGAAGTTTCTACTGATGGTAATCCTCTTACTCATGCGATTTTAAGAGGTTCTGTAGATATGTATGGTAATAATATTGCAAACTATCATTATGAAGATATATTAAAAACTATGGAATTATATAGTCAGCATAAATTCCCAAATCCTGCTATAATCATTGATGCAAACCACTCAAACTCAGGTAAGAAGTTTGCTGAACAGCCTCGTATTGTTAAAGAAATACTTCATAGTATGGACTACAATCCTGATGTTAAAAAGATTGTTAAAGGTGTAATGGTTGAAAGTTACATTGAAGAAGGATCTCAAAAAATTGATGAACATATCTATGGTAAATCAATTACTGATCCATGCCTTGGATGGGATGCTACTGAAAAATTACTTTACGATATAGCTGAAAGAGTTTAATTTAAAATGAAGATGTATCAAGAGAAAAAGATACATCTTCATTTTTTAATGTATAGGAAATTAAAAACTTTTTTTGAGAGCGAACACTGATTATAACTGGCTTTCTGATATGTAAGTCGTCCAATAC
>CAKVFO010000272.1 GCA_934746785.1 uncultured Clostridium sp.
AAAAAAGAAGAAGTATATAGAAATACTTATCGTACCTTCGAAGAAGCTAAAATAGCTATATTTAAATACATAGAAGGATGGTATAACAGAAGAAGACTACATTCAGCTATAAATTACATGACTCCAGAACAATGTGAGCTATTAGCTAGAAGTGTATAATTAAAAAAGTTTGACTTTTTGTGTCCAATATATTGACGTAAGACCATTTTACCTATAACTCCAGTGTGCAAATAATTTTTACTCTCTAAATCTTACATTGTGAGCTTAATTTTTAACTCGTTATCTACCAACACAGAAATACTTGTATTTATTCATCGTCAATCTTAAAATTTTTTTATCTATATATTTAATAGTATACTTACGTACTAATGTGCTGTATTTACCAAAACAATAAATCCATGCGCTAATAATTATATTTATTGCTTGTTTAACAATATTTATGCTGTCATTCGATATCTTTTGCAATATGTACACAGTCTTATATGTATAATAATCTCATTACTACTACAAGTATCTCCATATTTCTCTATTTAGAAATTCTAAGATAAAAATATCAAAATTATTCAAAACAATGTTGACATTATTAATTAGCTTGACGCTACTGTTCACACAAAAAAACAACCATATCAATTACTTTTTTCTGATAGGGTTGTTTTCTAAGGACCTTTTTACAGCCCTCTTATTAAGTATAAAAGCTACTTTCTCTCTACAGTATATTTACCTTCTAATTCTTTAATCATGTCTATATATTTAGTTTGTTGAGCTTGTTGAATTAATTGTTGAGTTACTTGTTCTTTTACATCTTCAAATCCTTTTTCTTTTTCATCAGTTTTATCTTCAACTAAAATTAAATGATATCCAAATTGAGTTTTAACAGGTTCAGTAACCTTTCCTATTTCAGCATTAAAAGCAGCCTTTTCAAATTCAGGAACCATCATTCCCTTTCCAAAACTACCTAAGTCTCCACCTTGTTCTTTAGATGGACATGTAGAATATTTTTTTGCTGCTTCTTCAAAACTTATACTTCCATTGTCTATTTCTGCCTTTATATTAGCAGCATCTGATTCATCTGAAACTAATATATGTTTAGCTCTTGCTGTAGCTGATTCTATAAATTGAGCCCTATTTTCATCATAGAATTTCTTTACTTCGTCATCAGTAACAGTTACTTCTGATAAAACTTTATTTATAGTCATTTGAATTAATATCTCTTTTGCTAACTTTTCAACAGTCTTTTTATATTCATCAGTCTTATTTAGTTCTATTTCTTCACCTAACTTACCAAATAACTCAAAAGCAATAGTCTGTTCCAATAATTGTTTTCTACCATCTTCATTATCCATATACATTCTTTGTTGTTCTGGATATCTTGCTATTATTTCATTAAGATCGTTATTTGTTATTTCATTGCCTGCAACAATGGCTAATACCTTATTTTCCATTTATTTTCTCCTTTTTAATTAAATATTATATCTACATTTTAACAGTATATATCACATATAACAACTTATAAATCTCTATATTTTAAAATGATTTAATTAATGATAATTTTATATGAACAATTGAAAGTTTTATCTATATCTAATCCTATTATACCTGGCTTTTCTGAAAAATCTCCATAAAAGTCATAAAAGTCAGTATGTCCATACCATGGTTCAATACAAATCAAGTTTGCGCCATTTTTAGGTGCCCATATCCCTAGATAAGGAAACATACTAAAATCAACTGACACTGATCTATCACTCTGCTTACACTTCAACTTTATTACATCTGAATTTAAATTACTAAAAATAAGCGCATCATTCTCAAAAATATTTGAACTTAAACTAATTATATTACTATTATCTAAATGCAATTTACTCTTTCTATTTAAATATCCTTCATCAGTTAAAAGCATAATAGATGCTGTCTCTTTCTTATTAAATTCTAAATAGTAATCCTCTATTACCTCATTTTCTTCTCTTGGGCATATAAAGGCTGGATGTGCCCCAATTGAAAAATAAATCTTTTTATTGTCCAAATTACTTACACTGTATCTAACTTCTATTTCATTATTATTCAGTAAATATTCACAACTTAATTTAAACTTAAAAGGATATATCCTTAATGACTCTTGTGAATATATTAATTCAAGCTTAATCGAATTATTACTACTTTCTACTAAACTAAATTCAGATAATCTTGCCAATCCATGTTGAGGTAATTCATAAGTCTTACCCTCTACCATATACTTTAAATTCTTAAGCTTACCTACTATTGGGAAAAGTATTGGTGTTTGATACTTCCATCCTGATGGATCCCTGTTCCACAAATATTCAATATCACCATCCTTGCTTAATATTGAATTTAATTAAGCTCCATAAGAATTTACTAATATCTTTATCTTTCTATTTTCTATTATATAAACCATCTTTACCTCCCTATCAATATCCTCCACATAAATTATATTGTATTCTTCTATAATAAAGTACTGACGCCATGTAAGTCACTTTATTAAACCCCATCAAAAGATTCTAAAAGTAAAATTGAAGAATAATATTAATATTTTTATCTCCAAAATCATAACCAATCGCTTAAAAACATTACTTCTATCTCCTCAAATACTAAAGTAAATTTTACTTTAAACTTTAATTTTTTTATAAGTTAAAAGTCATAACCACTCGTAAAACGGGTGGCTTGCACTGCGGCTATAAGCCTTTGTTACTTGGCCAGCGCCTCAAGGCGCCTGGCTTTCACTT
>CAKVFO010000273.1 GCA_934746785.1 uncultured Clostridium sp.
CATGTAATCACCTCTAATCTTATTCTATATAAAAATAATACACAAATAGGGATAAAAATACAACTAACAGCGTTAAACATTAATATTATATAATGGATAATGTAAATAAAAAAAGGAGGCTTGTAAATCTATTTACATAATAATATTTAGGGGGAGTTATACAATGATAAAAATTAAAGTTCGGAATTTAATAAAAATAGCAGCTGTTTTATTACTTTCAATTAATCTAATTAATACTAATGTAAAGGCGGTAAACGTAAAATTCAAAGATTATAATTTTAAAAAAAGTATAGAAAATCAAACTATGTGTTCATCTGGTTATATAAATGATGAATTTTTAGGATATACAGAATTTTTGTATTTTAATGAAGAAAACATTTGGAGCTTAGAAGGAATTCAAAATTTCTATAACTTAAAAAATCTTGTCTTAGAGAATACAAATATTGCTGATTTAACACCAATTTCTAATCTTAAAAATATAGAGAATTTATCTATAACAAATTCAGCTGTTACTGATTTAACAGCAATTAAAAGATTAACAAGTTTAAAAACTCTTACATGTACCAATTTAAATTTAGAAAATTATTCAGCAATAGGACAATTAACTAATTTAGAATCATTAACGTTAGATAATTGTGATATTAGTGATTTATCATTTTTAAAGAATTTAAAGCATCTCAAATATTTATCTTTAGCAGATAATTATATTAAAGATATCAGTGTACTAAAAGAATTGAATAATCTTGGAGTTATTGATTTAGCTAATAACTTTATTAGTGATATAAGCTCTTTATTAAATATCAGCTATCAAAGTAAAATTGAAATAAATGATATTACATATGATTCGAAAATTACTATTGATGATAACTTATTAAATTTAAATGAAAATAATAATGTAGTGATAAATCAGTTAAAAGGCAAGGGGATAAATGTAACCTATGAGCCTTATAAGGATAAATGTCATCCTATAAAAATAAACCAAAAAAGAGATACATCAATTAATATTATAGATAGCACAATAGACTTGACTATAGAATATAATGAGAGTTTAGAAGGCAAAACTCTATATGTTGGTGTTACAGATGCTAAAGAGGAGGGTTCACCCAATGCTGAGACTAGAGATATTAATTATAGAATTGATGGAAATAATCTAATTATAAATAGTAAAGATTTATTTAAACAGGATGATATGAATATAATAAGCATTCTTCATGAAGATTATAACCTGGAAATGTTCCTTTTACAAAAAAGCAACTTTATTAAGGGAGATTCCAATAATGATGGTATAGTAAACTTAGAAGATTTAACAGAAGCAGCAAAGGATTATAATAAAACTTCAAAAGATTCAGATACCTGGAATATTCATGAAGATACAAATAAGGATGGAATTATAGATATTTATGATATTTCATATATATCATCTAAACTTAATTAAGTACTTTCCATCAAAAACCAAAAAGTTTGAAAAAAAGACTTTAATTAATTCTTTATTCTAAGTATAATTAAATGATGAAAAAACAATAAAGGATTGAAGTCATGGAAGAATTAATAAAGAATATTAATATAATAGTTGAAAATAAAATAATTAAAGTAGTTATCAGCAATAAAGTGAATAGTTCTGTAGAATATAATAAAATTACTTTTATGCTAAAGGAAAAGAATTCTAAAGAATATTATCAAATTGAAAAATTTACTGATAAGCAGGTATTTCATGAAAATATCGAAGTAAATGAATTAAGAGATAAACTTATAGAATTTACAAAAGGTAAGTATAAGCAATTATCTGCCTGGTCAAATGACTGCACTTTTGATATGAAAATATCTAAAAAGGGTAAAGTTCATTTAGGTAAGAAAACTTCAGATAATTCAAAACTTCAAAAGAAAAATCATAATAAGGTTAAAAATTATATCTTAAAAGAAGGTATGATAATTCAGCCTTTAATAGATCTTGGTATATTTACTAAAGAAGGAAAAGTAGTAAACTCTAAATATGATAAATACAAACAGATAAATAGATTTGTCGAAATCATTGATGATGAAATTAAGAAAAAAGATTATAAAGAACTTACAATACTTGATTTTGGATGTGGTAAATCTTATTTAACCTTTGTTTTATATTATTATTTTGTAGAAATCAAGAAGATAAATGTAAAAATGATAGGTCTTGACTTAAAGGCAGATGTTATAAATAAGTGTAATGAAATAGCTAAAAAGTATAAGTATGATAATCTTCATTTTGAACTTGGAGACATTAATGGTTATAAATATAGCAATAATGTAAATATGGTTATTACTCTTCATGCCTGTGATACTGCTACTGATTATGCTTTATATAATGCAGTTAATTGGAATGCTGATATGATTTTCTCAGTTCCTTGCTGCCAGCATGAATTTAATGCTCAAATGAAAACTGAAGACTTTTCAATACTTACTAGATATGGAATTATACAAGAAAGAGTAGCTGCATTAATGACAGATGCTGTTAGAGCTAATCTTTTAGAATGTGCAGGATATAAGACACAATTATTAGAATTTATAGATATAGCACATTCACCTAAAAATATTTTAATAAGAGCGTCTAAAGGAAAGATTTCTAAAGAGAAAAAGAAAAAAGCATTAATAGAAGTTAACAATCTTATAAAAGAGTATAATTTAAATCCTACTTTATATAATTTATTTAAAAATGATAATTACATTTAATAGAATAAAGCAGATAGCTGGATTCCTGCACTAAGA
>CAKVFO010000274.1 GCA_934746785.1 uncultured Clostridium sp.
CTCCTGTACTGCATCATAAGAATATTTTCTTTCTTCCATAATTTCACCAACAGTTAAGAAGTTCTCTTCAAGCTTTATATTCATTACTCTTATATCATCATTTTTAATTCTATGAGATTTATAAAGCTCTTTTTTAAAGTTATTAAGAGTGATTTTTCGTATAAAAAATAAACCAACAAAACCTACAATAAAGACTGAATATCTTATTGTCCTATACCTTATACGAAGGGCAGACAAAAGTATTAAAGCAACATATATTATAACTTTAATTATAAAATTTTTTTTAAACTCTTTGCTTGTAATGTAATTTCTAATGATGCTATCAGCATATTCTTTACCGTTAAATTGAAAATGTACTTCCATGTTTTTTCTTCCTCCAATACAAAATTATAGCTAAGTCATTATAAATAATACTCTTTTATTATATATTACATTTCTAATTAAATTTTGTAAACTTATTAAAGGATATAGAAAGGCAAGAAAAAATAAGAGTCTATTTATAAATCTTAACATTTCTTTATCTATATTATACTTAAGTTTTATTTCAATTTTGTGACAAGGAATTATATAAGTTAATTGTTTAAGGAGAAAAAATTATATCTATTCGCCAATTTTGCTTTTAGGAGGTTTTAGTTTTAACAAAGCTGCCTTTTATACTAAAAAGTAAACTTGCTTAAACAAAGTTTTGAAAAGTCCCTGATAAAATAAAAGAATAGGACAAATTATAAAAAAAACATAGAATCGTTGAAAAAAATGCAGAATTGTTTTATAATGATATAAATTAAAGGAGGAGTTTTTTGGAGGGAAATGAGATATTTACTGATAAGTTAGTTGATGAAATATTGGAATCAAATTTAAGCATTGATGATCAAAAAATCCTTATATATAAAAGATATACTGAAAAGGGATTTACAATGATTGGAGTAAGAAAAGAAATAAGAATAGTACAAGATAGAATACAGGAAAATATGATTAATAGACTTGATGATATTACTACAATAATATTAACTATACTAGGCAGTTGTGTTTCTTATTTAATTTTAGATAGTATATTTAATAAGGCAATATTGTTAAAAATCTGTATTTCAATTATAACATTATGTGTATTAAGTTTAGTGTTTTTTAAAACATTAAAAGAGATAAAAGATAGATGCAGCGTTTATAAACTTTGTTTAGTAAGACTTGTAGATATATTAGAAGATATTGAAACACAACTGAGAATGGCGGAAATGAAAAAGATCATTGATAGTGAGATAGAGCAAGGCAATATTTTTAATGTTAATAAACCTGAAGAAGAAGCTGAAGATATCCTAGAGAAAGCAGAAGAAGAAGAAGAAGAAGAAGAGATTGAAATAGATTCTTTTGAGGTTGAATATGATGAAGAAGTTGATTTAGAAATTGCATAAAGATAACTAGAGTATGAAAAGAGTTTGTATAAGAAGAGTTGTAGTTTAAAGTGGAAGAAAAATTAAATAGTTTACTTTCTAAATATTTACATATCACTCTTGAAGAGTTAAAATATATTTATTATTTAACCTGTAAGAATGGAAAAAATTTTGAAGCTGAGCACTAATTTTTGTCTGATTTTGAAGTTAAAAAGAGATTGTAGTGCCACAAAGACAGCTGTATATCTAAAAAGATATAATACAGCTATTTTTGTTCTGACAGATAGAAAAATCCGGATAGATATGGGAGGATTAACATGGTTGGAGTAAAAGATGGTATTGAGTACGAATTTATAAAAGGTAATGTAGAAAGTAAAATTAATTTAGTTTTTATTCATGGTATAGGTTTTAATAAAAACTATTTTCAGCCTGTTGCAGATGAACTTAAAGAGTATAACAGATATTTAATAGATCTTCCAGGACATGGAGGTTCAGTTGATTCAGGCTGTGACTTAGTAAACTACATTAATGCAGTAAGTGATTTCTTAAGAACAATTGATAATGCAGTAGTTATAGGACATTCTTTAGGAGGCACCATTACCCTTGCTATAGCTATTAGGAGAATCCACACAGTTAAAGCTGTAATGGTTATAGCAGGAGGAGCTGAATCTTCAGAGTATGGCAGGGAGCTTTTAAGGAAAATAGATGATGGTATGGAAGACTTTGAAGCCGTTAAGAAAGCTTTTGGAAATGTTGATGATAAAGTTTTAAAAATATTTAATTATACTGAGACAAATAGAATTGTTTTAAATGATATTAAAGCTGCAATGTCTGTAAACATATTAAATTCAATATATGCTATAGATATACCTTCAATTATTGTGTCTTGTGAAGATGATAAACTTTATCCTTTAGAGCAGGCAAAATCTGTTCATGAAAGGATAAAAAATTCAAAACTTCTTGTATATAAAGAACAGGGTGTTATACTTCCAATTGTTAAGAAAGATGAAATGATTCAGGAAATTAGAGAGCTTATAAAGGAAATTGAAAACTAAAAAAGGATTAGTTACAGAAGGTGAAATTATAGCTGAAAGTATTACTTGGAAGAAGCTTTTAGGACACTTGCATAAAAAGAACCAGGAGGGGAGTACCTTCCTGGTTCTTTTTTAACATATAGGAAATTAGAAACTTTTTTTGAAAGCGAGCACTGATTATAACTGGCTTTTTGATATGTAAGTCGTCTAATACGTTAAAAAGAAAAAATGTAGTGCCGCTATTTGCGTATGTATGCAT
>CAKVFO010000275.1 GCA_934746785.1 uncultured Clostridium sp.
CCAAAAAACCACTAAAAAGTCAGCCATCAAAATATGGTAAAAATGTAAATTGAGTTACTCATAGTTTATGATTCTTTTAGCCATTTTTTGGTTTCTTTCATTCTATAAGAATCTCCATTCATATCTACCATATATGATTTATATGTAATTCTATCAGTCATTGCTGCGGCCATGACTGGGTCGGTAAATACTTCCCCCCACCTATCAAACGATAAATTTGTTGTTATTATCGTTGACTTTCTTCCTGTTCTAATTGATAAATTAGTAAATAAAAGTTCAGCACCCTCCTTATCAGATGAAATATATCCAAATTCATCTAGTATAACTAAATCATATTTCTCTAATTTTGATTGAAATGATCGTAGGCTCTTAGCCGAGCGTAGCTCCTTTAGTTGAGTTATAAATAATGGAACCGTTGCAAAAAATACTTTATATCCACTAAGACACGCTTTTATTCCTAAACCTATTGCAATATGCGTTTTTCCTGTGCCACAGTTTCCTGCCAAAATTACATTTTGACCATTTTCTATAAAGTCTAGAGTACTTAAAATACCTAATTTATTTTGAGCATCTATTGGTAACTCATTAACATTAAGCTCCTCAAGATATCTTTTATAAGGAAAATTTGCAATACGAATTCTATTTTTTCTAACTTGTTCTTGCCTATAATCATATTCCTTTTGAAGCAACTTATAAATTACTTCTTCATAACTTGAATCTATTTCTGATGCATTTTTAATTTCTGTATCTATATCACATTTAAATGTAGATAATTTAAGATAATCTGCATATTCATAGATACCTTTAAGAAATATTTTTTTATCATGATCTTTCACTATCCTATATCGTCCTTTCTTTCAGAAAGCATCTCGGTATAGTTATTCAATAAATTTATAGAGTTATTAACAATACTAGAATCATTCTCTTTAAAATATTGTTTATAATAATTTATTTCTTCATTACGTTGACATACAAATTTTATTTTTTCTATAGTTATAGATGTCGGTGTTATCTTTCTAATCATCTCTATACTTTTTTCTACTTTATCTATTCCAACTTCACCTATTAATTTTAATAGTTCTATAAAATCTTTCTCCTTTCCTATAAAATATGAATTGTATATACTTTCAATATTTGAGTCTATTTGTTTAAATGCACAGCTATTTATTAAAGCATGCGGCTTTCTAAATAAAGTAGTCAGATAATGATTAACATCAATAACCCATTGATGCAATCCAGGATTTTTCTTATGGTGTGCAACTTTTTCTTCATCAAAATACACTATTATATCATTAGAGTACACTTTACATTTTAATACTTTATTTACAAACCTATCGGGAACGGAGTAGTGACAACTATCAATAACAATAGTTGAATATTTATCTACTCTAAGCATTTCTAACCTTGCACATTCATATTTTCCGAGTGTAGGAAGTAAATTGCACTTTTCTTCTTGAAAAAATTCAATAGGTGATTTATCTTTATTAAAAGATCTTGTTTTATTAAGTGTTTCACATACACTCAATAAATAGGCATTAGCTTCATCAAGTGAGCTAAATACATCCTTATTAGCAAAAGCTTTTCTTCTAACAACTTCAACACTTCTTTCAACATGACCTTTTTCATTACCAGATCTAATATTACAAAATCTAAAATTAAATCTGTAGTATAAAGATAATTTTAATAATTCATCTGTTGGCTCTTTTTCATTTCTACCAACAAATTTTTTTATTACTAATCTCATATTATCATAGACAACTTTTGCAAATGATCCATTAGCATATTCAAAAAAATCACTATGAGATTCTAAAAAACATTGTGTATTTTGTTTGGGAAATAGCTTCGCCCAACGGAAGTTGCTATAAGCCGCAGTGAAAACTGCCATTTGATATTCCCTAAGTACACCACCTTCTGTATATATTTTTACACTTCCCCAATCGAATTCAACTACGTCTCCTGGTATATATTCTTGCTTTATGTATGCTTCTTGAACCTTTTGTTCAATATTATTAATAACACGTGAAACTGTTGTATAACTAACATTAAAGCCTTCTGCTATTAATGCTTCATAAATATCCTTTTTCTTTTTTTGCTGCTTAGATAAACCTGTAAGTCTTTTTCTTTTATTTTCTTCTAAATAAAACTTAATGCGTTTAACTAAAGCATCTGTTACAACTGTTTTAACTCTCGGAGATGATTTGTATTTAGGTTTATCTGTAAGCTGTTCTATTAGTTCTTGACGTCTTATTTCATCATTAGCATCAATGCCTAGTTCTAATAAACTAGCTTCATAATCATTAATATACTTATCAACCGTTTTCCTGGCAAAGCCAGTTTCTCGGGATATACATCTCTTTGATTTTTTATCTCTAATATACATTAAAATAATATCTTGTTTATTCATTAAATTAATCACCTTCTACACATCCTCTAATACATAATATTATTTCCAATTTATTATGTGTTCTAGAGGTTTTTTCTATGAAGGGTGGATTACTTTTTAATGAAATTTATGGTCTACATATAGTGTGTGCTATACACCAATAAACTATGTAAAAATAGTTTTGGAAATGGTGAGTTCATAGTGATAAATATATAAAATAAGTTAATTAAGAACACCTTTTATTTATTTGATTTAAAAATCAGTAAGTAGGAG
>CAKVFO010000276.1 GCA_934746785.1 uncultured Clostridium sp.
TCAGAATTAAAGTCAGCTTTAATGTCTTCCCATATGCCTAAAAGAAATCTATCTCGAATTTCAACCTCTCCTTTAGACGTTGGGCTCAATATTGCTTACAAGTTCAAAAGTCATTTCTTTCAAAAAATTCTTCATAACTTTTAATATATCCATCTATTACTGCACTAATATTATCACAGTAACAGCTCTTATGGATACTATTATAGGTAAGAATATTTTCTTAACTAAGAATGCTGCCTTAACTAAGAAGTCTGTTGCTTTGGCTTACTAGAAAAGCTGTTACTAAATTTGAATTAGCATAATGAAAAGGAGCATATACTAAAATTAGGACATGCTCCTTTTCATCTCTTATGCATTATAATATTAATTTCTTATCTTCCTTCACTGCATTATTAAAATTATTTAGTGAATTTTTTCAGAAAATCTTCTAATATTTTTTTTGTTACATTTCCTGCGGTATTCATTCGTTTCTCTACTTCTATCATAATTTGTGGATTATTTTTAATAAATGAATGTCCAAGTTCATTGTCAAATGCTCTTAATGCATCTATACACATTTCAAATAACTCTTCATCATCTATAAGAATTAATTTACATATTATATTTAACTCTTCCTCAATAACTTGATTATCAAGACAATATACTAGTTTTTTTTGCCAATCTAAATCTTTATTTAATACTTCATTGCATAATTTATTCCAATCATCACCTGAAAACTGTTTTAAAATATCTTGTGCAATAGAAAATCCATCATTATACCATGAATCAACTGTTGTTTCCTCTAATAATAATTCATCTAATTCATTATACATTAAATCACTCCTTTAGAGAATCCCCGACTTCTTTTATACTACTAATAATTTTAGATTCACTCCACGAATCAGGAAATATAGTACTTTTCTTAATTTTCGATATATTGCCATCTTTCAAATTCTTTATGGATTTTATATTTTTAGTTCCATCTGGATTTACTGATATCTCCTCAGTAACAAGTTTCTTCTCAAACTTAGCAAAGTCACTATAATTTGAACTTTCTCTAGCAAGCCTGCTCTTTTCAATATTATCAATCACTTTTTCTCTCTTAAGCTAAAGTTACCTTCAAAAAACTTTAGATGTCCATTCAACATTTTCTGACTTAGCTTTGTATGATTCATATTTTAAAGCTTCATTTTTGGATATAGATCATAAGTCAATCCTGTAAAAGGTTTTCCTTGACCTTCTTTTAAATTATCCAAAATTCTATCACTTAAATATTCTTGTTCTAAAATATCATCATCAAAATCAATTCCATTATTCAACACATACTCTTTTGTTAATATATTACTTTCCATACTAAATAAATCCCCTATCTTAATCAATTCAAATTAAAGTTACTTTATATTATAAGTATCTTTAATTCCAGCAAGTAAATTTTCAACGTCTTCCTTATCTTATGGAATATTTTCTACATAGTACTCACTTGCAGCCTTTAAATATTCATACAATTCACCATAGCTTACAATACTATCTGTATTCTCCCACTCACTATTTCCATAATATATAAGTATATTATTTTCACCAAAATATCCTTCTTCGTCTTTTTCATATGCATCAGAGTATAAAACTCCATTTTATGCCTCTTTCTATGGTAGTTAGTGTAAAGTTTCTTTACACTCTTTTCTTAAAAATATAATGGGATTATGTCTTACTTATCATTTTAACGGCAGCCGGTGGTATTAAGCTATTCGCACCTTCAGTTTTACATAACTTTTAACTTCTTTAACTATTAATATATTATCTATTAAAATAAGTAATTTTTATTGTTAATCTTAAACATTTCAAAATATTGCTCAACTACAGAATAGATATCCATTTAAATACAACTCTTGTTAATGTTAAGCAAGAAAAGTTACATACTATGACTGTTTTAATTTCTATTTAAATACAACTCTTGTTAATGTTAAACTCTTTATTCTTTTTAAATTCTCATTATATTTAAACTATTTAAATACAACTCTTGTTAATGTTAAACGTCTATTTCATATGATCTAGTAACAACTATTATTTAATTTAAATACAACTCTTGTTAATGTTAAACGGAATTTATAGGAGTTGTTGAAAAATGAAAGCAAATTTAAATACAACTCTTGTTAATGTTAAACATGAGTAAGAAATTTAAAAGTACAACTGTAGAACTATTTAAATACAACTCTTGTTAATGTTAAACCTTAAATATAATTCTTATATGATAATAATAACTAAATTTAAATACAACTCTTGTTAATGTTAAACAGCCACCAGAACCAAAGGTGCTTACAGAAGAGGAAATTTAAATACAACTCTTGTTAATGTTAAACGAAGTGGAGAGTGCAGTTACAAAGGTTAATAACAAATTTAAATACAACTCTTGTTAATGTTAAACAATTATGTACAATAATGAAAGACCTATTATAAACTAATTTAAATACAACTCTTGTTAATGTTAAACGTATACTAGAGAAGGAATTTATTATGTATTTGATAAATTTAAATACAACTCTTGTTAATGTTAAACATTTGATACTAAAGATGAATTAATAAATAAATTAAAATTTAAATACAACTCTTGTTAATGTTAAACCCTAGTTTTTAAGCCATTCTTTAATTATTATACACCTTTCAATCCAA
>CAKVFO010000277.1 GCA_934746785.1 uncultured Clostridium sp.
TTACTGGAAAACACAGTAAATACACATACGATGAAGCAGACCGCTTAAAAACAATTCAAGATGAAAACAATAAAATCCAGGCTCAATATGAGTACTTTGAAAATGATAATATAAAATCTGTTACACTTGGTAATGGAGTTAAAACTGAATACAGTTATGATGGTGATGGCAATGTAGCAAGTCTTGTTACAGTAACATCTGATGGACAGGTCCTTGTAGATTATAACTATGCGTATGATCTCAATGGCAATAGACTTCAGAAAGTAAGCTCAAAACATAAGAGTTATTATTCCTATGATTCAATGAATAGGCTTGTTAATTCAAGCTATGATAGTAGAAAAGAAAGCTTTACTTATGATAAAGTTGGTAATAGGTTAACTAAGACAACTAATGATATTACAGAGAAATATGTTTATAATGTAAAGAATCAGTTAAAAGAGGTTTATAGAGAAAAAGGAAACTCGACTCAGTTACCTTCGCTGAGTAAGTTCGACGTAGCCAAATATAAAATTTGGAGTCTCACTTATGATAAACAAGGTAATACACTTAAAGAAGAAACAACTTCTGGAACTAACTCATTTGAATATAATACTTTAAATCAACAGATTAAGGCTATAACTAAGGATGGTAATACTTTAGTTAATAGGTTTGATGCAGAAGGTTTAAGGTATGAAATTGAAGAAAATGAGAAGTTAAGCAGGTTTATATTTCATAATGATGAAGTACTTGTTGAAAATGATGAAAATGATAATGCTGTTTATAGATTTATCAGAGGTTATGATGTTGTAGCTGCTGATGTTAAGGATAATAGATATTATTATTCTGTTGATGAACAGGGAAGTACTGAATTTATTACAGATAATAAGCAGCAGGTTAAAAATGAATATAGGTATGATGCTTTTGGAAACATTCTAGAAAGCCAGGAAGATATTCATAATAGGATAACTTATACAGGTCAGCAGTTTGATAATGTTACTAAGCAGTATTATTTAAGAACTAGATTCTATAATCCTGTAATTGGCAGGTTTACTCAGGAGGATGAGTATAGAGGGGATGGACTTAACCTTTATGCTTACTGTGAGAATAATCCGGTTGTTTATTATGATCCTAGTGGATATAAAGTATGTGTTAGAAAATACAATAATTATAAAAGGTTGAGAGAACAAGGTTTTACAGCACAAGAAGCATATGAATATATGAAAAAAGCAAAAAATGTATCTGGTAATGTTAATAAAGGTCAATTAGTTGAAGATTTAATGGATGATATAATGGTTAATAAAAAGGGTTATACTAAATTACCATCTAAGGTAGAGGGTAATCATGGTATTGATGGTGTTTATGTCAAATATGATAAAAATGGGAATATAAAAGAGTTAGTGATTGCTGAAGCTAAATTTGGAAGGTCAAGGTTAGGCAAAACTTCAATGGGAAGACAAATGAGTGATCAATGGATTGATGGAAATATAAATAAAATGTTACGTTCAGATGATGTAGCAACTAGAAATGCTGGTAGAATTTTAGATGATTATATAAATAATAGAGGTGGAATATATAGTAAACAATTATTAAGATTGAAGAAAACTGGACATTTAAGTATAAAGTAAAATTAATATGTGAAGGGATATAATTATGGATAAAATAAAATATTTTGAAGAACTATATAATATACTAAAAGATGGTATAAATAAAAAATTGCAATTAATAGAACAACAGAAGGGTTGTATACCACGAATTTACAGTTCTGTAGAAAGTTATGGAGAGTCGTTAGGGATTTTAGAATTTTGTTATAAAAATAATATAATTGAAAGTAAAAGAAACTTTTATAAGTCTACTATAGCAAGAGAGTGGACATATATGGCATATGATCAGAAAAAATATGATATTGAAAAGGGATATGTAACCACATATGTTTATGAATCATTATTTAATGCAATTCTATGTGGTGATAAAGAGAGAATGATATATATGGCGAATCTTTTCGGTGGACGTATAGAGGAAGAAAAAGATGATTACAAACCTAATATAATGCTGGGGTATGGATTAAAATATGTAATACTTGACGATAAAGAAAAAGCTTATGAATATATAAAGCAATTAGAAGAGAATAAAGATAAAAGAGGAATGAAGCAGTATTATAATGGATATTACAAAGTTTACAAAGGAATCATTGATAGAGATGAAGAAATATTTAATGATGGTTTATTATTTATGCTAAAACATCATAAGCAAAGAATGAAGAAAAATGGAGATACGTTACAACAATATTTTGCATATGATAGTATTGCATTATCTATGATTGCTAAGGATAGAGGAATAAATATAAATGTAAAGCATGAAATGCTTCCAATGGAATATTTAGAACCTGTTGATTTAGATTATAGTGAAATTAAGTTATTTTAGTATTAAATAACTTAATTATATCGTTATTTGAAAAGGGTAAATAGTCTTGCATAAAAGCAGAACTATTTACCTTCTTTTTTGTATAATCAGATAATAGATAAACTAAAGTAGCTATTGTGTAAGCGTAAAAGATTTGGTATCTAGATACTGAAAGCAATCTACTGATAAAATTTTATAAAAATAAAAATTTTATCT
>CAKVFO010000278.1 GCA_934746785.1 uncultured Clostridium sp.
GTTTAAATGAGTAATGTGGTGCTTAGTATTAAGGAGGCAGCTCTTAGAATTAAGGTAAGTGAAGCTAATGTAAGGCAGCTTATAAAGGAGAGAAAGATTGCAGCATCAAAGGTTGGAAAGGAATGGAGAATTCCAAGTGATGAAATTGACAGGCTCCTTGGCATAGACACTGATATAGAGTGGATTAAAAAAGATATTTATATAAAAGAGCTTGAGGGAAAAGTTAAGAATTATGAGATTCAGTTTAAGGCTTTTAAGAATATAGTTTCTACATTAACTAATATGTTGTAAAGATTGGTGGGGAATTTTAATGGAATGGATAAAGGTAAGTACAGCCATGTTTGAGCATGAAAAGATGCAGATAATTAATTCTATGCCTGAGAATGATTTGATAATTTATGTTTGGATCGGGCTCCTTCTTCATGCAGGTAAAACTAATGATGATGGTAAGGTTTATATAAGTAAAAATGTACCTTATACCATAGAAACATTGAGTATTATATTTGCAAGAAGTAAGGAAGATATTGAGTGTGCATTAAATACTTTAAGGGATTTGAATATGATCATAATTGATGATAAAAGCATTATAAAGATTAAGAACTGGACTAAGTATCAATGTTCAAAAGCTGCTGAGAAGAATAGGGAACAAAGTAAAATTAGAATGAGGAATAAAAGGAAAAGGGATAAGGAAAAAACTGATGAAATTTTTATGGAAGGTGATGATGAATGTTACGCTGATGTTACGGAAGAGGATGTTAATGAGTTTGAAAATGTTACGCCTAATAAGAGAGAGATAAAGAATAAAGAAAAAGATAAAGATAAAGATATTTATAAAAAAGAGAGAAGAAAAAGTAAAGTTGTCTCTCTCCAGGAAAGAAAGGGTGAAGAGGTTAATGAGGAGGCTGTAGAAATTTTAAATCACTATGAGTCCATTATTGGCAAAACAGGTGTTTTTAAGTTTGAGCCTATTGTCTTAGCAATATCACAACATGGTGCTGATAATGTGAGGATGGCTTTTGATAAGGCTATTGAGGCAGGGAAGATTACCATGAGGTATGTAAATGGCATTTTAAGAAACTGGGCAAGAGAAGGATATCCAAAGGAGGGTGAAGTTGAAAATGGAGACAGGGGAGCTAATGCAGATGGTGGAAAATTTAAAAACATTAAACCACCAGAACCAAAGGTGTACACAGAAGATGGAGGAGAAAAGCTCAAAGGTCTTATATAAATGCGAGCTTTGCAGGGATACTGGCTGGATTGAAAAGAGAAGGGAGGATGGTTCAAGAACTTACAGGTCATGTAAGTGCAGGGAGGTTAAAAAGGCTAAGGATCAATGGGAATCTGCTGGAATTAACCTGGAATTGTCTGATATGACTTTTAGTAATTTTAAGGTTTATAATGAGTTTTCTAAAGCTTTGAAAACAACTGCTATAGGTTATTTTAAGCAGTTTGAGAGCATATGGAAGAGCAGGCATAACAGCATAATGTTTTTAGGGCAGGTTGGTAGTGGCAAGACTCATATTTCTATTGCACTGGCCATTAATCTTTTAAAGTCAAAGGTGAATGTTGTTTATATGCCTTATAGAGACAGCATAGTAAATATTAAGCAGGATATTTTGGATAAGGAAGCATACATGAAGAGCTTATTGAAATTTAAACAGTGTCAGGTGCTTTTGATTGATGATTTATATAAGGGGAAGGTAAGCAGTTATGATATCAACATAATGTTTGAAATTATTAATTACAGGTATTTAAAGCATCTTCCTGTCATTGTAAGTTCAGAGCTTAGCATTAGTGAGATTCTTAATTATGATGAAGCTGTAGGATCTAGATTGTATGAAATGAGCAGGGATTTTATTATAACTATGGATAAGGGAGTAGCAGAGAATTACAGATTAAGATAAAATGATAGAGAACAATACGTTAATTGAAATCTTTAATATAGGAGGAACTAAAATTGATTATAAGGACAGCAGCAGCAAGTGATTTAAAGGAGGTTGCAGCAGTGGAAGCAATGTGCTTTCCATCAGCAGAAGCTGCTACAACAGCACAATTTTCTGAAAGGATTAAATATTATGGAAACCATTTTTGGCTAATGTTTGATGATGATAGACTTGTTGCATTTGTAAATGGTTTTGTAACTGATGAAGCAGATTTAACAGATGAAATGTATGAAAAGTTTGGCTTTAAAAATGAGGGAGTTTCAACTCAATCTACCCATGGAAATGTTACTTGGAATCAGATGAGATTAACTTTTTAGTAAAATTGGAGTAAGAGGGATAATAAATGTAGTGCCCTTAATTGATAAGTTATTAAGTGGTGAAAGTGAATTTGAAGAATTTAATAATACTTGTGAAATCTAGAACAAAAGGTGCTTGTCCTAAATAATAGGATAGGCACCTTTTAAGTTAAGTTAAAGCACCAGACTTATTAGTTAAGGTACCATTTTTAGAAATTATGGTATCCATAAGAGCTGTTACTGAATGAGAATGTTGTAAAGATATTAGAATTTGAAATAGAAGAATAAGACTCTGTTTTCCAACCGTTTCAGAGATTAGAACAAGCTTTAGAAGAGTTATATCAA
>CAKVFO010000279.1 GCA_934746785.1 uncultured Clostridium sp.
TTAAATTCTTTTTCATATTTTATCATTTGCGTACCTCATTTCTCTAATTGAATTATATCATTTAATTAGAACAAGGTATTACAACTTTAATATATCACATCACAATACCATTAGCTGCAACAAGTATTTTGCAACAACTATTTAGTTCAGTTGATATTGCAGTTGTAGGACGGTTTGCCAGTAGTGAGGGACAGGCTGCAGTTGGATGTAATGGGCCAGTTATTAATATGTTATTAAATCTTTTTATTGGTATTTCGGTAGGAGTTAATGTAGTGATAGCTAGGTACATAGGAGAAAATAAAAAAGAAAGAATAAAAGATACAGTAAATACAGCTATTTTAACAGCAATTATTATAGGCTTGTTTTTACTTGTGTTAGGAATTTTAACATCTAGATATATTCTTGAGTCAATAAATACTCCAGAAAATGTTATAAATCAAGCTGTTCTTTATTTAAGAATTTATTTTTTAGGAGCACCTTTTATTATGATTTATAACTTTGGAGCAAGTATATTAAGAAGCATTGGAGATACTAAAAGGCCTTTTTATTCACTAGCTTTAGCAGGAATTATTAATACAGTATTAAATTTGATTTTAGTTATAAATTTTAAGATGGGAGTAGCAGGAGTTGCAATTGGAACTGTTGTATCTAATATAGTTTCTGCATCCATGATTATATATTTCCTAACTCATGAAGAAGGTTTTATAAAAGTTTCTTTAAAGAGCCTGCTAATATCAAAGGAAGAACTTAAGCTTATGCTAAAGATAGGATTACCGGCAGGATTACAATCTGTTGTATTTTCTATTGCTAATGTATTTATTCAAGCAAGTCTTAATGGATATGACTAAGCAGCAGTAGCAGGTTCATCTATTACTTTGAATTTTGAGTATTACGCTTATTTTATTATTGCAGCTTTTACTAGTGCTGTAGTTACTTTTACAAGTCAAAACTTTGGAGCAAAACAGTATGATAGATGTAGAAAAATATATAAACTTACCTTTCTTTTAAGTAGTTTAGTAACTTTAATTGTGAGCTTATTTTTTGTATTTTTTAGAGAAAGTCTTATTTCAATTTTTACATCAGAACCGGAGGCTGCAAAGTTTGCTTCAATTCGTATGCTATATCTTTTAAGTCTATATATTTTAGTAAGTGTTTATGAAGTTACTGGAGGGGCCTTAAGGGGGATAGGTTATTCTTTAACTCCAGCAATTATAACTGTTTTTGGTACTTGTGTTTTAAGGTTAGTATGGATTGCTACTATAAGCAGATGGCATACTGAGTTTGAAGTGTTAATGAGTGTGTATCCAGTATCTTGGACAGTTACTTCTTTATCAAATTCAGACAATAATAATTTTCAATTCCACATATCCGATGTATGATAAAAAATGATAAAATGGTAAAAAAAGTATTAATTTCAAGTAAAAAGGGGATTACAATAATTTTAGCTGACGATATTATTATTATTATTATTATTATTATTATTATTATTATTATTATATTATATTATATAAGCTGATTTCATTTTGAAATCAGCTTTACTTATAAAAGTATTACAGTAAAGGGTATAAAAGGAGGAAAAATGGATATATTAAAGAAGTATTATTGTATAAAACAACATGATATTCAGGATTGTGGACCAGCCTGTATAGCAACCATAGCTAAGCAGTATGGTTTAAAGATGCCAGTATCAAAAATAAGAGAAGCAGCAGGAACAGATTTAGAAGGAACTTCAGTTTATGGAATTGTACAAGCTGCTGAAAAATTAGGATTTAGTACTAAAGCAGCAAGAGTAGAAGCAAAAGAAGAAATTTTTGATAATCTTCCAACTCCTTTTATTGCACATGTTATTATGGATGAGGTTTTACTGCATTTTGTAGTAGTACATAAAGTTACTAAAAAATATATATTAGTAGCTGATCCAGGAAGAGGAATGATTAAGTATAAGATAGAAGATTTCTTTAAAATATGGGATGATATATTAGTTTTTCTAAATCCTACAGCTAAATTTCAAAAAGGTGATAAAACTAAGGGACTTTTCAAAAGATTTTGGGGTCTTATTAAAGTTCAGAAAGGCCTTTTAGTAAACATATTTATAGCTTCAATATTAATAACAGTGTTAGGGATTGGTGGCTCTTTTTATTATAAGTTTTTAATAGATGATATACTGCCTAATAATTTGCAAGCTAATTTACATTCTCTATCCATTGCTATGCTTACTCTTTTAATCTGCAAGGTTATTACAGAGTTTTTTAGGAAAATATTATTTATATATATGGCTCAAAACATAGATGTTCCATTGCTTTTGGGATATTATAATCACGTAATTAAGCTTCCTATGAATTTCTTTGGAACAAGAAAAGTTGGAGAAATTATTTCAAGATTTAATGATGGAGATAAAATAAGAAATGCTATTTCTTCAGTTACTTTAACTTTAATGATTGATATATTAATGGCAGTTGGCGGAGGCGTTATTTTATATCTTCAAAATGCCAAGCTGTTTTTTACCTGCTTTATACAAATAGTTTTATATTTATCTTTATTTTTTTGATTTAAGAACAAATTAA
>CAKVFO010000280.1 GCA_934746785.1 uncultured Clostridium sp.
CTTAAAGATTCACCAATAGTTTTTCCATCTACGCCCATTTCACTTCCTATAGAATAAGCACATAAACCATTATATACATTATATAGCCCTGACTGACTTATAGTAAGCTTTGTATCATTAATTATAACAGTAGAGCTATCTGGAGTAATATCTAAAATTTCATTTACTTTATATTTTAATGAAGGTCTTTTGTATCCACAATTAGGGCAATAATAATCGCCTAAATGATTATAAGTGATAAAATTGTATTGATAAGGTGCTTTGCAACACTTGCAGAATTTAGCATCAGCGTTAACATCAATAGCTGTTTCATCATTTAGACCTTTATTAAATCCATAATAAATTGTTTCATTTGGTACATCTAATTTACCAAATAAAGAATCATCACCGTTTAATACAAGTTTAGTAGAAGGCACTTTAACAATTCCTTCTAAAATTTTATCAAGAGTAGTATATACTTCACCGTATCTGTCTAATTGATCTCTAAAAAGATTAGTTATTGTAATAACTTCAGGAGTAATATGTTCAGTAACAAATTTAACATTAGCTTCATCAACTTCTATAATGGCTAAACTATTTTTGTTATTGTTTTTAAATAATTTGTAATTGTCAACAAAGCAAGTGACAATCCCTCTGTAAAGATTAGCACCTGTGCTATTAGTTATTACTCTATATCCTTTTTCTTTGAATATATTCGATATCATACTAGTAGTTGTTGTTTTACCATTTGTTCCTGTGACTAAAATAACTTTGTAGCCTTTAGATACTTCCTTTAAGATATTCTTGTTAAATTTTAATGCAACAGTTCCTGGAAAAGTACTGCCTCCCTTTAATAAGTTCTTTGATAAAAATATAGTAATTTTACCAGCTAAGATACTTAAAATAGATTTTACGTTAATCTTAATCACCACCTGTAAATGCTTATAAAAGTTTCAATCTAATATATCTAACTTTTTCACCTAAGTATAGCACAAAGTATAGCATAAATGAAAGTTTATCAGCAATTGAATTTTTGTGGATTTTTATGATGAATAATGTTAAAATAAAAAGATGTAGAAATTTTTATGAAAATATTTAGGAGGACCTATGGATAAGAATGAATCAAATCAAACTAAGGGGATGACTAATATGGTTTCAAAAGAAAGTTCTAATAAATCGAAGGATGTTATTGAATCAGTTTTGACTATTGTAGGGGTAATAGCATTTGCGTTTATATTATCATTTCTTTGTAAAAAAGCAATGGTAACAGACAGTGAACCAGAACTAACTATTGGGACAAATAATGCTGAAACTAAACTTTACAATGCAGATTATGATGGAGCAATTTCTGAATATGAAGTTTCAAAAGAAAAAGATAAAGAAGAATGGCCAATGTATAAGGTAAAAGAAGCAGAAGCATATTCTTTAAAAGGAGATTATACATATTCAAACAGGCTGCTATCTGAGGCATATGACAAAAGAAATGAGCTTATTAGAAAAAATGGTATAGAGAAATATAAGGCTCAAGATAAGGAACTTGGAAACTTAATTGTTTTTACTGCACTTATGAATGGAGATGTAGAAAAAGCATTAGAATATGGTGAAATATTTTTATTAGATGATGATGAAAACTCAAAGCTAAATAAGACATTATTTTCAGTTTACTTAGCTAAGGGAGAAAAAGATAAGGCAGAAGAAATTTTAGATGATATAAAATATGATGAAAATTCTGCTAAAGAACTTTCAGAACTAGCTTATATGAATATGGTTATTAATAATTATGAAAAAGCATTTGAATATTTGGAAAAAGCTTATGAATTAGATAAAAATGAAGTTAGTATATATGATGTGATTGAAGATATTAGTATGTATCATAGAGATAAGCTTATTAATAATTTAAAATCTTTATCTAAAAAGAACAAGGATGAAGAGAGTTGTAAAATTTTTCTAGCTAAATGTTATTCATTAAATGTTTTAACTGCAGAAGAAGCACAAAAAATTCTTGATAAAATAAGTAGTTCAGAATTGCCGGACATGCCTTATAAAATAATTCAGGCTGATATTTACAAAAATCTAGGGAAAAAAGATAAGTACGATGAAATAATAACAGAACTTATTGAAGATGAAAAAGATAATTATTATGGAGAATATATAAAAGCTAAGTATGCTCTTGAAAATAAAGAGTATACTGAGGGGATAAATTATGCAAAGCAAAGTATAATTAGTAATAGAGATTATATAAATACATATTATAAATTAATGCCATACTTTTTATATGAAGAAAAGGAAAGTGAAAAGGCGGAAAGTTATATTAGAACTGCTTTATATAAAGAACCTTTTAACTATAACATATTAATAGAGCTTGCAAATTATTGTGGAAATGTTCAAAAGGATTCAGATAAGGCAATAAAATATTATGATTTGGCATTAGCAATGGACAACAAAAATTCTGAAATATATTACAATATGGCTATGATAAAAAGCGGATTAAAGAAAAATGATGAAGCAAAAGTGCTTATAAATAAAGCAATTGATTTAAATAGTGAAGAAGTTAAATACTATAGAAAGTTAGCAAATATTT
>CAKVFO010000281.1 GCA_934746785.1 uncultured Clostridium sp.
CAAGCACAATAAGACATTTATTTAGAGTAAGCTGCGGCTTTCACTCTAAAATTCTTGGTGAAGATCAAATTTTAGGACAGATAAGAGATGCTTATATGGATTCTTTTATAATAGATGGAGCAGTGAAGAATCTAGGAAGGATGTTTGAAAGTTCTATAGCCTGTGGTAAAAAATTTAGAACAGAAGCTAAACTTTATGAAATTCCAGTATCTTCAGTATCTATTGTTGTAGATAAGTTCATAAACTTAAACCTTAAGAAAGTAATGGTTTTAGGCTATGGAGAGATAGGACAGCTTGCTGTTAAGTATTTAGAAAAAGGAGATTTTCAGGAGATATATCTTGTTCTAAGAGATATTAAGAAGGCAGAGGGAATTGAAGATAAGAGGGTTAAGGTAATTACCTTTAGTGAAAAGAATAAGTACATAAATGATATGGATGGAATAATAGGGGCAACTTCAGCACCTCACCCAATAGTTTTAGAAAAGGATATAGAGGATAAGGGGAGTAAAATCTATTGTTTTGATATGGCAATACCAAGAGATTTTGAAGAAGGTGTTTTAAGAAAAGACAGGGTTGAAGTTTATAACATAGATGAAATAAGTAAAATTGATGATGCTAATAAAAAGTTAAGAACTTCACGAATGAAAGAATATGAAAAGCTGACTTTAGAAGCTATTGAAGACTTTGAAGAGTGGCTTAGAATAAGAGAAATTTCTAAGGTTATTAAAGATATAAAAACAAATGGTGATGAAATTTATAAAAGAAGGCTTGAAACCTTTGAACATAAGCAGAAGGAAAGCTTAGATAATTCTAATTTAGTAAAAATGCTTTTAAAAAGTACTTCAGATGTTTATGTACATAGGGCTATTAATTTATTAAAGGAAGAAAAGCTTAAAGGAAGTGAAGGAGAATGCATGAGAATAATTCAAAGGATATTTGCACCAGAGGAAGTAAAATAGATTATGCACTGCTTTCACTAATATCAGATAAAATACATATTGGAGTCATAGGATGCGGCAGGGCTGGAATTATAAAGGCTTTGCACTTTTTAAAAGAAAACTGCAAAGTGTCTGTTATAACTAGGGATAACTATAAAAACAATGAAGATATAAAATCTTTGATGGAATATGGAAAATTCAGCATTAGTGTAGAAGAATATAAAAGAGATTTCATTTTAGATAAGCATTTAATAATAATTGCAGTAGATAATGAAGAAACAAAGCTTAAAATTAAGGATGACTGTGATGCAATGTATAAAATATATATAGACTGCATGGACTTTAAAGAAGGCATGGCGGTTGTACCTGTTCAAAGAAATAGTAAAAACTTAAACCTTGGTATAAATACTACAGGGGGAAATCCTAAAGCATCAGTATTTATTGCAGAAAAGATAAAAAAGGAAATGTGTAATTATGATGAATTTATAGCTTATACTACAGAGCTTAGACAAAGCTTTAAGAAAAAAACTAAACTAAAGGATGATGCAATGAAGTTTTTATTTACTGATGATTTTTATTTTTTCTTTGAGAAAGGTAAAGCAAGAGAGGTAATCAGACTCTTTTATAATGAGGTGTAGAGATGGAATTAATTATAGCAACTAGAAAAAGTATATTAGCACAGGTGCAGGCAGACTATGTTGGCAGGCTAGTTTCAAAGGATGATAATACATATAAAAAGTTATTAATAGTTACAGAAGGAGATAAAAGACTTGATGTAACTTTAGACAAAATAGGCGGCAAGGGCTTATTTACTAAAGAGGTTGAAATGGCACTTTTAGAAAAGGAAGCTCATGCAGCAGTTCACAGCATGAAGGATGTACCTTTTGCCCTTTTAGATGATTTTGAAATTATTGCAATCCCAGAAAGAGAAGATAACAGGGACGTTTTTGTTTCAAATTCAGATATTCACTTTGAAGAGTTAAGAAAGGGAGCAAAGATAGGTACCAGCAGTGTAAGAAGAGCTGCTCTATTAAAACAGTTGAGACCAGACCTTGAAATAGTACCTATAAGAGGAAATGTGCAGACTAGATTTAAAAAGATGGAAGAACAAAACCTAGATGGTATGATTTTAGCAGCAGCAGGTCTTAAAAGACTAGACATGGAAGATAAAATTACAGACTACTTTGATCCAAAGGTGTTTTTACCAGCAGTAGGTCAGGGAGCTTTAGGTGTTGAAACCCTAAAGTCTTTTGAACATAAGGAAATCTTTAAGGCGATAGATGATGTTAATACTAGAATCTGTGTTGAGGCTGAAAGAAGTTTTATGAAATCTTTAAATGGAGACTGTCATAGTCTTATAGGTGTTTACAGTAAACTTGAAGGTAATGACCTTTATTTAATTGGAACTTATGAATACAATGGTGAAATTATAAAGAAAGATATAATGGGAACTAAAGATAATCATATAGAACTTGGAAAGAACTTAGGAGAAAAGATAATAGGGAGGATTTAAGAAATGGTATATCTTATAGGAACAGGCCCAGGAGATGAAGAACTTTTAACTTTAAAAGCGGTTAAAGCTCTAAAAAAATGTACAGCTGTTTTGTATGACAGACT
>CAKVFO010000282.1 GCA_934746785.1 uncultured Clostridium sp.
GCAATGTTTATGTATTTATCTTTAAGAGTGAGAGCTTTTAGAAGAATATATGTGATTTTCCCTTCTCTTTATGAATTTGTAAAATATCTAGTTATATCTTATATGTTTATAGGAACAGGAACTGAAATATTAAACTGGAGCTATATGGAGCTTACATCAGGAAGAAAGCTTTTAGGAATTGGAGCATTTATTATTTCATTAATACTTTGGAGAGGGTTTGTTTCTTTTTATTATAGTAAAAAGCCTATATCAAAGATTATGCTTGAGGAAGAGGAAAAGCTTGATAATTATAAAGAATACTTAAATTAATGGAGGATATTATGAAAAAGTTTAATGAGAATAGAGAATCTGATTTAGATGAAAATAATGATTTATCATCCTTTAGTAATGTTTCTAAAAAAAGAAAAACAGAGGAAGAATTAAATAGATATGAAGAAGATAAGGAAATTTCAAAGGAAATAGAAGAGATTCATGAAACTGAAGGAAAAGAGTTTCTTAAAGTTGAGAAAGAAACTTTCAAAAAGTTAGATGACAAAGAAGAAAAGGATGAATATATTACTCCTGCAATGAAAAAATTTAGAACTATTATAGGTGCAGCATGTTTAGTCTTTATGGTCCTTTCTTTCATCAGTATGGGGGGAAGTAAAAAAGCCTTAAAGGATAATTTGTCTTCGGGAATCATAGAAAATGTTAATGCTGGTGAAATCTTAAGTAATGATTCAGTAAAGCTAGAAGCAAAGGATGAAACTGTTAAGATATCAGATGGGTATGGAAATTTAGAGATATCTGTATGGAACTTTGTTCAAAAGGAAGATTATGATTATGTACAGGTATTTATTGATGGATCACCTGTAAGTGAGCCTTTTGCAATTAGACATAGACCGGTAAAAATTAGTGTACCTGATAAGGCTGTTATTACTGTACAAGGTGTTAGGGATGGAAGTAATAATGGGATAACTTACGGAGTTAGTTTTAATAAAACTGGTGAAACTTATTTAAATATGGTCAATTCAAATGGAACAAATACGTATACTATTGTAAGTGATTAGATAACTTGAGTGAGACCTTGGTGAAATGAAAATCTATATTTTTATGGTAAGCCTTGATAAATAGCCAATGCTACGGAAAGTAGCATCAATGTAATTAAGTGTTTCTTGTTAATTTATGATGGTTAAATAAAATGAAGTTATTAGATTACAAGGAGGGATTAATTATGACATTTGGAGAAAAATTAAAGAAAGCTAGAAAAGGAGCATGTCTTACACAAGAGCAGTTAGCTGAAAAGCTTATTGTGTCTCGTCAGGCAATTACTAAATGGGAAAGTAATAAAGGAATGCCTGATATAGAAAACTTAAAAGGAATTTCCAAGCTGCTAAATGTAAGTGTTGATTATTTATTAGATGATGGAAATTTCTTTGATAAAAGTGTAATAAGAGAAGAAATAGATTTATCTAAATATCATAAAGAAGGAAAAATAAGATGTCTTCAAGATGCTGTTGTATATGAAAGGTATAAAGGTGCTGAAGTTTACCCTCTTATTACAAAACAAAAGTATACTAAAGGTGAAAGGATTATTGATACTATTATTGGTATTTTTACAGATGCACCTTTTGGACTGCCTGAATTAATACATGATATTGATAATATAAAGAATCACTATTATTTAGTTAATAAAGAAGAAAAACAGTTTTTTGTTTTAGTAACTAATGAATTTATAGAAAGCTGTGAAATAAGTAATTTAATAACAGATAAGAAGTTTGAAAGAGGTAATATGATTTTTAAAAAATGTAATTATAAAATTGAAAAGTAAATTTTTAAGAACACTTTAATAGAATACTCCTATTATTATATAGTAGAGCAAAAAATATAGGTGAAACTTTGTAATGAGTAGGAGGAAAAAGTATATATTTTATGAAAAGAGTAGGAATAATAAATTTCTTATTGTAGTTTCTGTAATATTCTTAGCAGTGATATGTATAGGTTATGGAGCTTGTAATCATTATAATGATGCAATGACTAAGGCCGCTGAAATTATTAATAAAGTATTTGGTGATAATGTCATTGATGAAGAGGTTAATAAAGATTATAAAGATACTGATATAATGGTAAATTCCAATGTTACCTATGGTGGAAGTAAATATGGAATTCCAGCAGATAAGGTGCAGGAAATAGTTAATGGTAATGTTATTGATGATAATAAATATGTATTTTTAACTTTTGATTAGAATGGCTACGCATACTCGTGACTTTAGTCATGAGTTAGTAGCAAAAATAGTCAGTATATAGAGAAATCTATATGTAGAGATAGGATATACCTATCCAATACTACTTGAATTGCTGGAAAATCCTAAAGCTAACTAAACCACAACGTAAGCATGAAATAAAGTTAAGCGTGAAGGTTACGAAAGTAGAAAAAATTAGTTAGATAGCATAAGGTTAAATCCTAAGTGCTTATATAATGGATAATCAGCAGGTAAGCTCTAAATAGGAGAAACTTCAACGACT
>CAKVFO010000283.1 GCA_934746785.1 uncultured Clostridium sp.
TTTTCTTTATTACAGTTATTTACAATTACTAAATTACTATAAGTTATATGGGACAAGAAAAAAGTAGTAAAATTTCAAAGGTATATTTCTGTTTTATTGCTGTCTACTATGCTTATTACTTTATTAATCATAAATATTTTAGCAAAATAAGATGTATTTATCTCTTCCATAAGATTTGCTGCATCTGTCATACCGTTATATTCAATAATTATTCTATCTGGAAGATATTTAGATACAACTTTTTTAAGATAATCTGTAGTTAATCCTTCGTTTATTTTTTTATTAAGTACTATTAGGTTATTATCTTCATTAATAGATGTATGTCCCTTTTCATATTGTATAATTACAATTTTTTCATTAGATACCTCTCCATTAGCTAAAAAGGAATTTATAAGACTAGTTTTTAAAGAGCCTAAAAAACCTAAAATTATATCAACTTTTATTCTCATATCTATAGCTCTTTTAATAGAATAATTTCTTTAGGCTGTCTTTATTAATATTATCTCCAATAAAGACCATAATTCCACTAGGCTGTTTTTCTGAATCATAAATATTAAAAAAGCCTGGTGTGTAATGAAATTCTATCCACTTAGAATTATCAAGTTCAATCATTCCTTTAGCTCTTAAGATATTTCCACAGCAGCCATTTTTAATCTTTGTTGTGAAGACATGTTCTAATGCTGTTTTATTGAATATTCTATCTGTTTTAATAGTTAAATTATTAAAATCATCATGATGACTTTCTTTTTGAATCTTACGTACATGACCTATACTGCTCTTTTTTATCAATACCTTTGTATTGTCTTCTTTTGACTTATTTTCAGCTATAGATAGTATATAACTGCCATCAAATTCTTCAGCTGGCTTAGTTATTATATTACAATGCTTATTAATTTTCTTTATTTTCTCTGTAACTTCATTTATTAAAGAAAAATCCTTATTTACCCTGTCATTTATAATTATTGTTTTAGCATTTACAAGCTGATCTTTATAGAATTCATTAAAATTTTCTAGGTATGATTCAAAGTTAACAGCATCTACTACAGTTATAATATTATTAACTTCAACACAGTTTGTTTCTTTGCAGGACTTAATTATATCTGATAATTTTGATATACCAGAAGGCTCTATTATTATTCTATCTGGATTAAATACTTCTTTTATATCTTTTATGCTTTCTTTAAAATCCTTAGTAAGACTACAGCAAATACATCCTGAATTAATTTCCTTTATGTTTATTCCATATTTATTTAGAATCAAGCCGTCAATTGATACTTCACCAAATTCATTTTCAATAACCATTATCTTTTCTTTTTTAAGTTCACTATCAATTAACTTCTTTATAATTGTAGTTTTTCCCGCCCCTAAAAAACCAGATATTATATCTACTTTCATTTATAAAACTCCTATCCCTTTAATTTTACGTACACTAATTAATTTTATTAGAATACCTGATAATTATTCCATTATTTTGATTTTATTGCTAAAATATGTTACCATTGACAGGATAAATATTAAGGGGGAGATATATATGTTTAATAAGAAATGGAATGCTGTCAAAAATACATTAGATAAAGCAGCTGCTAAAAAAGATAAAAGTTTGTATCTTAATTATAGCAGCGGATATAAATCAGTTTTAGGCATACCTGCTATAAAAAGAGTTAAAGAATATATGAATCCAAAAATATCAAGTTATATATCTTCACATAGCAAAAAAGCAAGATATGGAGTTATAGCTATGGATTTTATAACAGCTGATTTAGCTGCTAAAATAATAAATACAAATGCTGATTTTTAATACTAAACATTTCTAGGGTATAGAAAAAGACAGTAAAAAGTTTATAAGCTTTTTGCTGTCTTTTTATTTATTCTACTATGCTTCCGATTAGTGAAAATGGTTGTGCTCTTGTTATTTTAACATTAACTAATTCACCAATTAAAGACTTATTGCCTTCAAAGTTTACTAAGTGACCATTTCTAGTTCTTCCAGTAAACTTAGTTTCATCATTCTTGCTTTGTCCTTCTACTAGAACTTCTACAGTTTTTCCTTCGAATTCTTTATTAATTCTTATAACTGATTCATTAACTGCTGCTACAAGTTTGTTGAATCTTTCATGCTTAACGCTGTCTTCAACTTGATCTTCCATAGCATCTGCTGGAGTGTGATTTCTTCTTGAGTAAATGAAAGTGAATGCTGAATCGTATCCTACTTCTTTTACAAGGTTTAATGTATCTTCGAAGTCTTCATCAGTTTCTCCAGGGAATCCAACTATAATATCAGTTGTAATAGAGCATCCTGGTATTTCTGTTTTAATCTTATTTATAAGCTCCATATACTTTTCTCTATCATAGTGTCTGTTCATCTTTTTTAATATTCTGTCTGAACCACTTTGAACTGGTAAGTGAACTTGTTCACATAGCTTGTCACATTCCTTAATTGCTAATATAACATCATCTGTTAAATCCTTTGGATGTGAAG
>CAKVFO010000284.1 GCA_934746785.1 uncultured Clostridium sp.
CAACTTCCTTCAGATTCCACCTCACGATGGACACCCTTGTCTTAAGCTATACGGTTGGCACTATCAGCCCCCGTTACGGACTTTCACCGATTAGTGCATGCCCATGCTGGGCGCACAATTAAAAGGAGCTTATCCCATAACTTAGGACAAGCCCCTTTCTTGTTTAAAATTTCAGAAGTTCTATTAAACTCATCTAACTTATTAAGCTATATATCAATAATCTACTCTTTTATCCCACTTGCTAATTCTATTCTGAAAGCATATCAAAAAATTCAGTTAAACTATCAGCTATCTTTTCTGTTACAGGCTCAAATTCATCTGATTCTTCATGATCCCAAATTACAATACATGGACTAGTACTTTCTCTATAATCCAAACATACAAAATCACCAGCAAACAAAGCTGCTATTGGAATTACATTCATTCCTATTAAATCTTCATCATCAATTAATCTGCAATCTAACTGTGTTAATACTGATGTAATATCATACCATCCATCTACTTCATTATCCTTTGGTTTATCAAGTAAACATAAAAATCGTTCTATTACATAATCATTTTTTTAGTCTTTATAATATTCGTTAAAGGCCTACAGCCATTGTACTTACTTAAAAACTCTTTATATTCAACAGGCAGCTCTACCCTATAAGTCTTTTCAAAACATCTAATTCTTTCAGTACTTGGTTTTGGTAAAGTTCTACTACTTTTATCAATTTTCATCCTATCTTTTCCCTTGCTAAACTTCTAATTAATTATTAATTCCAAAATATTCTTTTAAAAAAGAATTAAAGTCCTTCCAAGTTTCTTTTAGCCCCCCTAGCTTACTCAAATCCAATAACTGTCCATTCATCAACTACGCTCCAAAAATCAATATCATACCTTGGCTTAGAATCAGCAAACCATAATACTCCTTTGTTATTATTACAATTATCTAAATCTATAGCTACATATCCACCCATTCCATTTTTAAAGAAGCCAAAGGTAGATTTTAAATCAATTTTCAATGGTTCTTCTAACTCCTCTATTATCCCCCACTCATCATCATCAAAATAAGTAACAAACTGACTTGGAACTAACCCCTTTGCTTTACTTGGATAATAATAAAATCCATTATGAACTTTTTCATAATTCCTAATTACAATTACTCATTATTTTTAACAATTCACTAATAGAATCACATATAAAAATTGGATTTTCTATATCATCACCATAAATAAGATAAACTTCTTCTGTTTCCTTATCCCAATAGTAATAATCACCACCTCTATTATTAGCAATTGGAACCAAGCTTTCTTTTATAAATCCATCTTCTATATCATTTTCTTTAACCTTTTCTAATGAACAACTTCCATATTTCAGAGGGATAATTTCTGATATCTCATACTCATATTCATCAATTTCAAAGCAGCATAGATTTATTTTTGCTCCATTATGCTTCAAATAATATTCTTTTATGAATTTATACATATCCAAGTATATTATCCTCTAGATTCTTATAATTAAATTTTATTACTACCAATCTTCTTTAGCATCATTAAACTGCTCTAAAATAAATGAATTAAAATCCTTCCCTTCAATACTATCAAAACCCTCATTTCTATCCCAACTAATTACAGGGCACTCCTCATTCTCCATATTACCAGTATCAAGGCAATAGATCCATTCATCACAATTTTGAATTACAACATATTGCTCTGGCAGACCTAACTTTCTGAATCTTAGAGTTTCTGTTACAACTGAAGGCACTTTACTTTTACCACAGCCTAAAACTTCCCTTCCATAAGCTGCTCCATATCCATACTTTCTTAAAAAGTTCTTATAACTTTCAGGAAGATTTACATTTAAATTTACTTCAATATCCTTAATTTTATCTTCTTCTACTCCTCCAGTAAAGTTAACATACTCGGTATTTTCCAATATGAATTTATCCAGTTTATTACACAATATAATTACCTCCTTATAAATTTTTCGCTCTCCATCTCCAATACTTTGATTTAAAATTACTGTATTGTTTTTTTAACGTTGGGTTATTTCTAAAACTTCCTCCATTTTCAACTAATCCATGCAAAATTCTTGAATATTCATCATGTAATGTACTTGGTATTTCAACCATTGCTCCTGGTTCCAATTGAATTAAATGATGAAGTTCAATTACTGAACCATCTGAAGCCTTTGGTGATCTCCCTTGCTTTGCTAATTGTAAATTTGTAAGACCACTTTCTGAATCAACTTGATTCCAATCTATATCATTTCTTTTATAAACTCTTCTGCTTATATTTCTAATCTCACCATCAACTTTAGTTATCCCTTCATACTCTACTGCAGTATATATCTTTTCGCCATTATATATTGATTTATCTAAAACTGAAGTCTTTAACTTATTGATACTTTTAATATCTTTCTTACTAAACTTACTATAAGCCGCAGCCTTCTCAGCAGTATTTCCCTGTCCCTTCATAAGAGTTTG
>CAKVFO010000285.1 GCA_934746785.1 uncultured Clostridium sp.
TATGTTCCATGTATCCTCTAGCGCTTCCTTCATACCTTACCGTTACCAGTAACGCACTTGCATTCGAGTTGTCTTCCATCGGGTCGGCGACGCAGGCTTCTCTCAGCCTGCCGGCTCAGCAAACATGCTGGGCGAACAAATAAGCTGAGCTTAAAGCTCAGCCTAAAGAAATTTGTAATTAAAATATGTATTCCTTCCGAAATTCTAAGAGCTCACGATTTAGAATTTCTTTCCTTCATTCCTGCATTCTAAGAAGACCCTCATTCGAGATGTCCCCCCAAGGAAGATATCCTCTCATCCCCAAATACACTCACGTCTGCATTCTAAAAGGACTCTGATTTGAGATAATCTCCCAAGGGAAATTACCCCTAATCCCCAAATACTCTCACGTCTGCATTCTAAAAAATCTTGCATTTGAGATAATCCATCAAGGAAAATACACTCCCTTCCCCAAGTCCACTCACATCTACATTCCATTAAATCTATACTATAAAATACACAATAAATAATGCAGCTAATCCATACATAACAGGATGTATCTTTTTATAATTACCTTTAAATACATTTAACACAACATAACTTAAGAAACCACAAGCAATTCCTTCACCTATACTATAAGTAAGAGGCATTAAAATTACTGTTAAGAAAGCTGGTATAGCAATTTCTGATTTATCCCAGTTAATTTCTTTTAAATTACTGCACATAAGTGATCCAACAATTATTAATGCTGGAGCTGTAACTTCATTAGTGATAACACCTAAAAGAGGTGAGAAGAATAATGAAACTAAAAACATAATTCCAACAACAACACTTGAAAAACCAGTTCTTGCTCCTACTGAAATTCCTGATAAAGATTCAACATAAGAAGTTGTATTAGTTGTTCCAAAAACTGCTCCTATACAAGTAGCTGTAGAATCTGCAAGCAATGCTCTTGAACCATTTTCTACACTTCCATCTTTATCTATAAGACCAGCCTTAGAACCTACTGCAAGAAGAGTTCCTGCTGTATCAAAGAAATCCATAAATAAGAAAGTAAAAATTACTAATGCCATTTGAGGATTAAATATATTTTTAAAATTGAAAATTGCAGCTCCAAAAGTATCTGCCATTGATGGAGGCATTGAAACTACAGCTGATGGCATATCAATAATTCCTGTAACCATACCTACTATAGCAGTTAAAACCATACCAAGGAAAATTGCTATTTTAGATTCCCTAACCATAAATACTGCAATTGCTAACACTCCAAATATAGCAAGTAATACACTAGGATTTTTAAAATCTCCTATTCCAACAAAAGTTGCAGGATTGGAAATAATTATTCCTGCATTTTTAAAACCTATAAAAGCAATAAATAAACCAATACCTGCACTTACTGCAAACTTTAAATCTTGTGGAATAGCTTTTATAACAAGTTCTCTAAGTCCTGTAGCTGAAATAACTAAGAAAATAATACCTGATGCTAAAACACCTGATAGTGCTGTCTGCCATGGAATATCCATTCCTAAACAAACGCTATAAGCAAAAAATGCATTTAGTCCAACTCCTGGTGCAAGTGCCATTGGAAATTTTGCAAATGCTCCCATAATTAAAGTACCAATAGCTGCAGCAAGCCCTGTTGCCATAAAAACACTTCCCTTTGGCACTCCTGCTTCTTCAAGTACATTAGGAATTAAAAACAAAGCATAAGCCATTGTAAAAAAGGTTGTTAAACCTCCTATTGTTTCTTTTTTAAAATCTGTTCCTTTTTCTTGAAATTGAAAATAATTTGATAAGAAATTTTTCATAAGTGTTTCCTCCATGCTCATCCATTTCAACGCCTATATCGCATGAATTTGAGAAAACGGTAATAATATATAACTTCTAAAAGTTTATCTTCCTTCCCTATGCATTAAGATATGTTTATTAGATTTTACATATCGTAGTCAGATCATTTAAGGTGACCTGGTAGAAACTGTTGAACCATATTATCAACTTTATACGATTGGCGTTTTTTAAGTTATGTTAATTATATTAATACATTTTTTGATACCTGTCTACATTTTTTAAATTAAACTCAACTTTTTTTAACTTTAACAATGCTGAGCTTAGGAAAATGTACTCTGAAACAGGAGCAGAAATTGCCATGCAAAAGGTTCAAAAAGCAAAATTGAAGGATAGAAGTAATATTCTTATGCATTCTATGAAAAAACACAGACTCAAAAGAATCTGTGCTTTTATTCAATCTAATTAATATACTGACCATTCAAGTATACCAGTAGATGCTCCATTACTATTAGAATTCATTTCAATTCTTATAGCATTAGTCTTTACTGGAGTGAAAGTTGTAGTATTGAAAGTATCTGCTAAAGTTCCTAATCCGACAGCCTTTTTAACAGTTTTCCAAGCAGAACCATCCCAATATTTTATTTTATATGAAGAAGGTACATCTATAC
>CAKVFO010000286.1 GCA_934746785.1 uncultured Clostridium sp.
GATAATATTTTGAGAGCGAGCACTGATTATAACTGGCTTTCTGATATGTAAGCTTTCCAATACGTTAAAAAATAATTGTAGGCCACAAAAGAACCGAAAAGCAAAATATCAATATAATGTTAAATCCTGTATCCAATATTGAAAATAATATGCTTTTAAAGTACTTTTCTATTACCTCCTACTCGATTTTGTAATGAATAAAGGTAATAGAAAAGTAGGTTGACTTAAACTTTTTATATATGGTAAAATATGTAAAAAGACAATAGGAGGAGGTGAGTACTCTAAATTAGTCGTTAGAGTAACTTGGTATGAATTTAAGAGTTGAAAAAAATGAAGATAAGTTGATTATACAGTTAATTGGCGAATTAGATCATCATAGTGCAGAAGAAGTAAGAATTAAGATTGATGATAGGATAGAAAGAGATAATATAAAGAAGGTTATAATGGATTTTTGTTATGTAAGTTTTATGGATAGCTCTGGAATCGGTGTTGTTGTTGGCAGGTTAAAAAAGCTTCAAGCAAAAGGTGGAAGCTTAGTCATAGCAGGATTAAAAGAGGGTGTGTATAAGGTTTTTGAGCTATCTGGGCTTTTTAAAATAATAAATTGTTATAAGAATGTGGATGAAGCATTAAAAAGCATTTAATGGAGGGGTTTTAATGTATGATAATAAAGTAAAAATTGAATTTGAAAGCAAATCACAAAATGAAGGATTTGCGAGAGTGGCAGTATCTGCATTTGTATCGCAGCTTGATCCGACATTAGATGAGATAAGTGATGTGAAGACAGCAGTGTCTGAAGCTGTAACAAATTCAATAATACATGGGTATGAAGGAAAGGAAAATGAGAAGGTAGTAATTGAAGCTGAAATTTCAGGGAGACAGGTAACTATTACCATTAGTGATAGTGGTAAAGGTATAGAGGATATAGAAAAAGCTAAAGAGCCCTTATATACATCTAGACCCGATTTGGAGAGATCAGGAATGGGATTTACAGTTATGGAGACATTTATGGACAGCATGGAGGTTTTTAGCGTAAAGGGAGAAGGTACAAAGGTAGTATTGAAGAAGAAATTTAATTAAGGGTAAGTGTGATGTAGTATGGATAGAGGGAATTTTAAGAGAGAGGAATTCAATTACGAAGATAACTCACAATTACTTCCATTAGCTAAAAACGGAAATAAAAATGCTATGAATAGGATGATTGAAATGAATCTTCCTTTAGTATCCTCATTAAGTAAAAAGTTTTTAAATCGTGGGTATGAATATGATGATATATTTCAAATAGGCTGTATTGGGCTGGTAAAAGCGATAAGGAATTTTGATGATAAATTTAACGTTAAGTTTTCAACTTATGCAGTACCTATGATTTTAGGTGAGATTAAGAGGTTTTTAAGAGACGATGGAATGATTAAAGTGAGCAGAAATATAAAAACATTAGCTAAAAAAATTCATTTTGATAAAGAAGCTTTAATGAATAAATTTAATAGAGAACCTACAATTGATGAACTTGCTGAATATTCTGGAATTACTAAGGAAGATATAGTTGAAGCATTAGAATCAACTACAAGTTTACAATATCTATATGATACTATACATCAAGATGATGGTGCCCCAGTTTTGCTTATTGATAAGTTATCAGAAAAAAGCGAAGAAGATGAGTCAATGATTGATAAAATAGCTTTAAAAGAAGCACTTAGAAACTTAGATGAAAAATCTAGGCAGATAATAGTTCTTAGGTATTTTAAAGATAAAACTCAAGTTGAAGTAGCAAAGATGTTAGGAATTAGTCAGGTTCAAGTATCTAGAATAGAGAAAAAAGTTTTATTAATAATGAGAGAAAAACTGAATGAAAGATGAAAACAGCTGAAAGTATTAAGTATACTTTCAGCTGTTTTAGTATAAAAAACAAATTTTAAAGGATGTTCATCTATTTTAAATAGCATATTTAATTGTTATTTTATTTAACAATATAGTATTAAATTATTAACCTAATATATCAACAATAACGTTATATTTTCTTCCCCAGGCTTTACATTCTTGTTCTGAATTCATATATACATCGATAATCATCCCGTTTATAGCACTACCTGTATCAGTAGCTTTAGCAAAACCATATCCATGTACATAAACAAGACTTCCTAATGGAATTACTTTAGGATCAACAGCTATAGTACTAAATCCAGAAGGATTACGTACAGGTTTTGTACCACTTGCAGTTAATGGCTCACTAGCACTCGAGGTATAAGCTGTTGCTTCCATATTATATGTTGCGACAACTTTGTAAGAAGATAAAGATAATGAACCTGAATTTGAACTTGAATTTGAACTTGAATTTGATTCTGGAGATTTAGCAAGTGTAGGTAACTTGTCCTTACCTTTTTTTATAGCACTGTTTGCTGCGTCTATAACTGATTGTATAGTAATCTGTGG
>CAKVFO010000287.1 GCA_934746785.1 uncultured Clostridium sp.
AACATGTTCAGCTGACTAATACTAATAGGTCGAGGGCTTGACCAAAAGTAAAAAGAATATAAACTATGTGCAATTTTGAGATAACAAATCTCTAAGGAAACTCACTCAGCTGAGTTAGAGGAGTACAAGGTTTTAACTAAATATGAAATTTAGAAAACCATAGCATCTGGTGATGATGGCGTAGAGGAAACACTCTTTTCCATTCCGAACAGGACAGTTAAGCTCTACAGCGTCGATGGTACTGCATGGGAGACTGTGTGGGAGAGTAGAACGTTGCCAGGTAATAGATAGAAAGCATTAGAATAAGTATTCTAATGCTTTTTTTCGTATAGAAAATTAATCTCTTAGATTTTTGAACGCTAATATACATTAGAATTATATCTTCTTTATCCATTATACTTATCACTGTTCACACTTCCTCTTATATCCTTTTTAATTACTAATTCATTATGTGTATAAGAGGAAATTTTTATTACGTTTTAATGATCATAATGGATTACTATTAGTTTGTGTTAAAGAATATAAGATGTCAAGTTAAAAAAAATCAAAAAAATTTTAAAAATAGATGAAAAAATTTCCAGTATTTGGTATTATATTTATATGACATATTAAAAAAAGGGTATAGAGAATTGTTCTAGTTCATTGAGGAGGGTTATATGTTGGAAACTAAAAGTAATGAAAAAGACAATATAAGAAATAGTGTCAGTGATAGTAAATTAAAAGAAAAAGTTACTATAACAGAAAAACCAATAGTTGAAAAAGAAGAAGTAAAGCTGAAAATGAACAATAAAAAAGGTGGTAGGAAAGCTAAAAAAGCAAGAACAAATGTATCATCATCAAGTAAGAAGAATAAAAAGGCAGCATATAAGAAAGTTGTAAAGGATGAGGGCATAGAGAAGTATGGAAGAAAGCTTAATAAGCATGATTTAACTGACTTCAATACTTATCTTTTTCATGAAGGAAAAAACTATGAAGTTTATAACATAATGGGCGCTCATTTGACAACTGAGATGAGAGTAAAAGGTGTTAGATTTACTACTTGGGCACCAAATGCTACAGCTGTATATGTAGTAGGTTCTTTTAATAATTTTGAAGTAAGAGAAGAATATAAGTTAGAGAAAGTTACTGAGCATGGTATATGGAGTGGTTTTTTCCAACAAGCAGAAGAAAATCAACTTTATAAGTTTTGCATTGTTGATAAGTATGGAAATAGAGGAGAATTTAAATCAGATCCATATGCTATTCAAAGTGAAATTAGACCTAACAATGCTTCTATAATATATGAGCAAGATAAGTATAAGTGGGATGATAAAAAGTGGCAGAACAAACAAAAGAAAGTCAATATTTTTGAGAGTCCAATAAATATATATGAAGTTCATTTAGGTTCTTGGAAAAGAAAAGAGAATGGTGATTTCTTAACATATGAAGAATTAAGTAGAGAACTTCCCAAGTATGTTAAGGATATGGGGTATACTCATGTTGAAGTTATGCCTATTGTGGAGCATCCTTTAGATGCATCTTGGGGATATCAAGCAACTGGTTATTATTCTCCAACAACAAGATATGGAAAATTGGAGGATGTTAAGAAGTTAATTGATGCATTTCATAAGGAAGATATAGGAGTTATTTTTGACTGGGTTCCAGGTCATTTTTGCAAGGACTCACATGGATTGTATAAATTTGATGGAACTCCAACGTATGAGTATCAAGAAGAATGGAGAGCAGAAAATGCAGGATGGGGAACATGTAATTTTGATTTAGGCAGGCCTGAAGTTAAAAGCTATTTAATTTCTAATGCATTATACTGGCTTAGAGAATTCCATGTAGATGGATTAAGAGTAGATGCTGTATCTAGTATTTTATATTTAGACTATGATAAACAGAATGGACAATGGGCACCAAATAAGTATGGTGGAAATGGAAATTTAGAAGGTATGCAATTTTTAAGAGAATTGAATGCTGCTGTTTTAACTGAATTTCCATCAGCTTTAATGATTGCAGAGGAATCAACTGCATGGCCTAATATTACTAAACCACCTAAAAATGATGGATTAGGATTTAATTTTAAATGGGATATGGGCTGGATGAATGATGTGCTTGAATATGTTCAGGTTGATCCTTTATATAGAAGAAGTTTTCATAAAAATATTACATTTTCTATGATGTATAATTATTCAGAAAACTTTATTCTTCCATTATCTCATGATGAAGTAGTACATGGTAAAAAATCATTGTTAAACAAGATGTGGGGAGATAAGTGGAACAAGTTTGCTGGTGTTAGAGTATTTGCATCATATATGATGGCTCATCCAGGAAAGAAATTATTATTTATGGGGTCTGAGTTTGCTCAATTTATTGAGTGGAGAGAATATGAAGAACTTGAGTGGCTATCTATGGAAG
>CAKVFO010000288.1 GCA_934746785.1 uncultured Clostridium sp.
GCACAACTCCATGATCTGTTATTGCTACAGCTCTATGCCCCCACTTTGCCGCTGTTTCTACTATTTTGGAAGCTGATGGAATGGCATCCATAGTACTCATATTAGTATGAAGATGTAACTCGACTCTCTTTTCAGCAGCTCCATCCATTCTTTCAACCTTTTTCATTTTAACAATATCTCTACCCATGATTACAACTTCTCTTGCATAAGTATCATATACTGCTTCACCACGCACTTTACAATATAAACCTTTCTTAACGCCTTCTAAAACTTCTTCGGTTTCAGCAGGTTTTAAGAAACATTTAACAGTAATAGAACTTGTATAGTCTGTAATAAAAAAAGTTAAAATTGTCTTTCCTGTTCTTGTTTCAATAATTTCCGTTTTAAATACTTCTCCTATAACAGCTACATATCCTGAAGTTTCATCTATATCTTTAATATCCATAGCTTCTAGACTGATATTTCTACCGTAAATACAATTCTCACCTTTAGGTTCTCTCTTGTATGACTGCTTTTGATATTTAGGCTTTTCAGCTTTTAGCTTTTCTTCTTTAGGCTTGTCAGAAGATAAAGATTCTAAATTTTTGCCTTCCATTGCTGCTTTAATTACCCTTGCATTCTTTTCTTCTTTATATTGCTTATATTTCTTGTAATCTTCTTCTTCAAGATCTTGATCATACTTTAATTCTACTGATAAATCCACTGCAAACAAATCTTCTATCTGTTTTGAAATTATCTTTTCAATATCTTTCTTTTTTAAGTGTCTTATCAAAGCTTCTGATCCATATCTTATCACTATTCTTTTATCATTAATTATATCTTTGTATTCAGAAGATAAAACTTCTTTAGCCAAAGGGAACTTCCTTGTAATATCTCCTATTACTTCAAGCCAGTACTTACTAATTATGTCTTCTTTAGATGCCCCTTTTATATCTAAATAACACAGTACCTCTACATCCACATTTACCTGTATATTTTTAATAATTACATTTTTTATATGTTGTTCATCTTCATCACTTAAATTTTCATATGCTCTAACTATTATTTTTAAGAGATTACTTTTTTTATAAAATTGAAATCTTACAAGTCTAACTTCTTTATTTTCTAAAGATTCATTACTTGCAAGTTCCTTTTTAAGTTTTTTGATTAAGTCTTCACTCAAAAGTATCCCTCCTTTTTACTACATCATTTTACATAAAAACATTACTTTTTTCAACGGAACTTATAAGTAAATATTGTTCTATTTTTCAAATTAAATTCCAATTAAATTTACAAAATGAATTTACTTCTATTTTTTCAGAAGAACATAGTATTTTTATAATATAACCATCAAAAATAACATGGTAAAAAACATAATAGACATCACTTCTTATAAACAAATATTTCCCGGTAAATAAAATATAGTGTAACAGTCAAATTTAACTATTACACCATATTTTTATCTTTTATAAATTTTCTATTTCTTCCATAAGAGCAGAAACTAATTCTTCTTCTTTTACTTTTCTTATAATTTTGCCCTTTTTAAATATTATACCTTCGCCTTTCCCACCAGCAATTCCAATATCAGCTTCTCTTGCTTCCCCTGGTCCATTGACTACGCATCCCATTACCGCAACTTTAATATCTCTATTAATATTCTCCAATCTCTTTTCAGCTTCTTTTGCTATTCCTATAAGATCTATTTGAGTTCTTCCACAAGTAGGACATGATACAAATTCAAGCCCACCCTTTCTGTGTCCTAAAGATTTTAAAATTTCTTTAGCGACTCTTATTTCTTCTACAGGATCTGCCGTTAAGGAAACTCTAATAGTATCTCCTATTCCTTCAGCTAAAAGAGTACCTATTCCAATACTTGATTTTATAGTTCCTCTTTCAATTGTTCCTGATTCAGTAACACCTAAATGAAGAGGATAGTCACACTCTTTACTCATAAGTCTATAAGCTTCTATCATCATTGGCACATCAGAAGATTTTATAGAAATAACAATATCATAAAAATCTAATTCTTCTAAAATCTTAACATGGTTTAATGCACTTTCAACTAACCCCTTAGCTGTAGGCTTTCCATCTCTTTCTAGTATATATTTCTCAACTGAACCTGAGTTAACCCCTATTCTTATAGGAATATTTTTCGCCTTAGCAGCTTCTGCTACAAGCTTAACTCTTTCTTTACTTCCTATATTACCTGGATTAATTCTAAGGGCTGACACACCATTTTCTATAGCTTTTAATGCAAGTCTATAATCAAAATGAATATCAGCAACTACCGGAATTGGTGACTTAGCTGTTATTTCTTTTAGACTTTCTGCTGCATCCATATCTAAAACAGCACATCTAATAATTTCACACCCAGCATTATATAACTGTCTTATCTGTTGAAGTGTTTCTTCTACAT
>CAKVFO010000289.1 GCA_934746785.1 uncultured Clostridium sp.
AATTTGCGTCGCGGAGTGTTAAAAATTTTACTCCTAACGCCCCTCACCAACTACTTATTGTTTTTCTCTTTTTCTTTTCTCCTTTGCTCCTCCTCTTTTTCCTTACGGATTCTCTCCTGGCGCCTTTCCTCTTGAAGTACATCTTCTTGGAGATTTTCAAGGCTTGTCCTAAAACTCTGCAAATCTTCTCCTAAATCTCTGCTTCTATTTTGCAGAAAATTTATGCTTTCAATCATTTCATCTCTTGTTTTACCTTGAAAGGTTCCTGATGCTCTCTTTTTAATTCCACTTAGATCATCTATTACTTTATCTGTTTTAGCTTTATATGCTCCATACTTTAAAGCTTCATTTTTAATTTCCATCCTTGAAATATCCATCACCTCCAGTACTATACTAGTTTACATTTATTATACGGTATTGTAAATATAGTTAGTACACTTATGGATTTTGTATTAAAACAAAGTAAAGAAAATAATACTTAGTACTCTTTTAGCTTTATCTGAAGAAACTGAAGAATTATTTGTATAAAGAAGAGGTGCATCTGAATATATTAAACTTATTCAGATGCACCTTAATCTTTATACATTATATTATTCTTACTTCAACAACTCAGAAGTATAAACAGCTGTATTAACTCTCTTTGGAGTAACTAAAACTGGCCAGTAAAATTCAGCACCTCTCCATCCATTTTCCTCATAACCATTTTGTTTCATAAGCATAAGAGCAGGCTCATTAACAGCCATTTCCTTAGCCTGTCTTAAATCATTATCCCTGTTATATGGCATATCTGAATAATATCTTGAAGTTTTTCTTAGTCTGCTTATATTTCTATCAGCTCCACAGTAAACATTAACAGTGTCTTTACTTAAATAATTTATTAATGAAATAAATGCTTTTTCATCAATGCAGCTGTCACTTTCTATTTCAATAGTTTTATATATAAGCTCTATTATCTTGCAGGCTTCCTTCTTAGTAATAATGAATTTCCCTTCAATATTTCCATTATTATTAGCTTCTAAAATCTTATCAATCTTTTCTATATCCTTCTTGATATAAGTTTTATATCCTGTTTGAAATCCTACAGGAGTTGTTGTTTTTCCTGGCTTTAATACATGAGTATTACTTATTCTTATCTTTTGAGGAGAACAAGGTATAATTCTGCCATTAATATCCTTACTTATAAAAATAACTCCCTTTTCAAAATTACCTTTCTCAAAATCCTCTCTTAATTTTTCATCAAACTCATTAATCTTAGCCATTCTATCATATAAATCTCTTGTTGTATAAAATCTTGTTACAGCCAAGTCTTCCTTTTTTCTATATCCATACATTCTTGAATGCTGCAATACTGTGTCCTGCTGCATCTTTTTAGGTGTTCTTCCATAATAAAATCCAATTAAATTAGATATAGTAATTCCTCTATCTAAAATCTGGCCCCCTATAAAAATATTTAAAGGTGTTCTAAGTCTAAGCTGCCCATCATCATCAAGTAAAGCATTAATATCATTTTCTGAATTTACTACTACAGCATTTATCCATTGATCTAAAACTGCCTTTTTAACACATAATTTAACCTCTTCTAACTCTGGCACTTCAAAACCATATTCTCTTATTGATTTACTTAAATCATTATATCCATTAGTAATAAATTCATCTAAAATTTCACTATCATTTTTTACTTCTTCTTCAAGCTGCCTTAAAAGTTCACTTATAATATACTCCTGTCTTGTATGAGCTGCTTTAGCTGTTTGAGTATGTATTATAAAACTAAACTTATTATTCTTGCCTCTTGGTATTCCTCCATTTTGAAGTATTCTCATACATCCACCAATTACAAAATTAATTATAGCTGTTCTAAGTCCGCTAATTTTTTTGCTTGTTAAGGCTTCCTCTTCCTTAAATTTTCTTCTATCACTAGACTTTATTATGTCAAGTTCACTTTCATTTATTGCATAATGAAGATATTCACCTAATGGATGCTTTGACCTATCAAAATAATATTCTCCACCAATATAGCCTTCCCCATAAGGTACAAGTACAGTATCAGCTGGTTTAATAGGCCTGATTTCCTGTCCATTTAAATCTATTGTTTCAGGCTGTAAATACAGTGAATATGGTGTTGCTGTTACTTGTATAAACTTGCATGTTAACTGTAATCTAAGCTCATTTATTTGAGATGCAATTTTTCTTAAGTCAAAATCTTCAGTTTCCTTGTTTTTATCATATCCTATACTGCAAAAATCTGCTTCATCATCTATAATCAAGCACTTTTTATCCTTATTTAAACTATAATCTTCAATGAATTTAAGCATTTTAGGT
>CAKVFO010000290.1 GCA_934746785.1 uncultured Clostridium sp.
CATTTTAATTGTATCTAACAATGAGGAGTGAGAATAAAAATGGCAAAAAAACAAAAGGATGAAGTACAAGAAAACGGAGGAAAAAGTAAAGGTAAAGGATTAATTTTTGCAATTATAGCTCTTATAGTTATGGGAGCTGGTACATTTGGAGGTGTATATTTTTATATGCAGGGGAAAGATGCTGAAGCAGTTAAAATTGAACCAGCAGATTATCTTTTATTAACTGACACTACATTAAATTTAAGCGATGAAAGTGGGAAATCATATTTAAAAACATCATTAACTTTATCGTATGATTCAAAAAATACAGATTTACTTGCAGAATTAGATAAGAAGAGAATCAGTATACAGGATGCATCAATATGGTATCTAAAATCTAAAGTATCAGCAGATTTTCGTGCTGAAAATGAAAAAGAATTAAAGCAAGGATTAATAGATACTATTAATAATATTTTAGAAGATGGAAATGTATTAGATGTATATCTAGTTGGAGCAGAAGGTACTGGTTTTGTTGTTCAGAAAGTGTAGATAATGGAATTTTATGATTTAATTAAGCTTGTAGTCTCTTTGATCATCATAATATGTTTGATGGGCATAGCTTTTAAATACATGGGTAAAGGTATGAAGGTGACTACAGGCAGTAAATATGTAAAAGTTATTGAGAGAACTCAATTATCGAAAGATAGTTATATTGTAGTGTTACGTGTTGGAAATGAAGGTATGGTAATGTTAACTTCATCAGGACATACTGAAAAATTAAAAGATTTAACTAAAGAAGAAGTTGAAGGAATAGAAACTAAAAAGCAAGAATCACTTGAGGAAATGGGAAGAATATATGAAAAGATTCTAAGTACTTCAAAAGAAAAAGTTGATTTACTAATGTGCAAAATAAATTTAAAGGAAGATCGTGATGAAGAGAAAAAATAAATGGGTATATGTTTTTTTACTTTCATTAACTATAGTTGGTATGACAGGAATTACTGCTTTAGCAGCACCATCAACTGTTGAATTACCAAGCGTTAATATAGGTATTGGAGGTTCAGGAAGTTCAAGTGATTATGTGTCAAATATTAAGCTTTTAATATTCTTTACTATTTTAAGTTTATTACCAGCAATAATTATAATGGTAACTTCTTTTACAAGGATTGTAGTAGTTTTTTCATTCTTAAAAAATGCACTAGGTGCTGCACAGTCTATACCAAGTCAGGTATTAACAGGACTTGCAATATTCTTAACTATATTTATTATGCAGCCGGTATATAGTCAAATGAATGAAGAAGCAATAAAACCATATTTAGAAAATACTATTACTCAGGAAGAAGCTATTGAAAGAGGAGGAAAACCTCTTAGAGAATTTTTATTAAGCCAGACAAGAAAAAAGGACTTAGAACTATTTGTTGATATGTCTGGAGTAGATACAGAAGAAATGACTGAGGAAAATGTTCCTTTTTACATAGTTATTCCAGCATTTGCTATTAGTGAGTTGAAGACAGCATTTGCCATTGGATTTTTATTATACTTACCATTTATACTAATAGATATAGTAGTAGGTAGTGTATTAATGTCTATGGGTATGATGATGCTTCCACCAGCAATGGTTTCATTACCTTTTAAGTTACTTTTATTCGTAATGGTTGATGGATGGTACTTATTAGTTAAGTCTCTGGTCATGAGTTTTAGTTAGAGGTGAGAGTTTATGAGTGAAAGTTTAGTAATTGGAATAGTTAAAGAAGGAATTATTACTGCTATCAAGGTTGCAGGTCCATTACTTGGAGTTGCTATGGTTATTGGATTAATAATAAGTATATTACAGGCTACAACACAAATACAAGAACAAACATTAACCTTTGTACCTAAAATTTTAGGGACTGCTTTAATAGGAATACTTTTAGGAAATTGGATGTTACATAATTTAATGAGCTTTACTGAAAGAATATTTGAGCTTATTATTAAAGTAGCAACTTAGGAGGTAGCGCAGTATGATTGATACAGCCTACTTTCTTGCTTTGTTCTTTGTATTTTTAAGATTAACAACATTTTTCGTTGTAAGTAATACTTTTTATCCTAAAGGAACACCAAATGTTTTAAAGATAGCATTATCAATGATAATTTCATATTTTATAACGAATACAATTGATAGCTCTATAGTATTGAAAATTGAAAGTAATTATTCTTTGATTATGTGTATAGTAAATGAGATAATGGTAGGGGCTATTCTTGGATTTATAGTTAGTATGCTTTTTAATTTTATTAAAATGGCAGGTTCATTTATGGATATGCAATTAGGATTATCT
>CAKVFO010000291.1 GCA_934746785.1 uncultured Clostridium sp.
GTTTACTAGCTCAGTCGGTAGAGCACTTGACTTTTAATCAAGGTGTCCGGGGTTCGATTCCCCGGTAAGCCACCAAAGGGTCACTTCAAAAGAAGGAACCTCTAATAAGAACTTGCTTAGCATTAATATAAAAAGGGATTTTACTATTTAGTAAAATCCTATTTTTAACGTATAGGAAATTTTTAATTTTTTTTGAAGGTGAGTACTGATTATTAGAGACTTTTAATATGTAAGTAATTAATAGGTTAACAAGCATTTACAAATAATTTTATTATTAAAAAAGAGAAGAAGAGAAGTTTAAGTAATCAAATAAATTATTGAAGTACTTAAATTCTCCTATCCTCTTTATTTTTTTATCTTTGAGAATAAATCATTTTTCACAAAGATAAGAAATAATTTAATACTATTTAAGTCATCTTTTAATGTTGAATTATCTTCAGATGTTAAATATCCACTATTGTATGTGCAGATAATGAAAGCATATAATCCAAGGTTGATATAGATATCTTTTATATCTGCAATAAACAAATTACATATACCAATAAAATCTAAACTACCTCCATAAAAAACTTTATCTATTAATGAACATAGAGCTCCAGCTAATAAAAATACAAATGCTATATCTCCCCAAAAGGATTTATAACCTTTATATAAAAAGTATCTAAATAATTCATATAGAAGTAAAAGTGCTATAAAATTGATTATTATTAATAATGTAAAACTAATAGATGTGTTAAAACGAGCATTTAACCAAGAACCATCACTATTTATTATTGGAGAAAAAAATAAAATATTATTTATAAATACTATATGAGTATTAAAGTATAAATACTTGATTATAATTTTTATACCTTGATCAATAATCATAGATATTATGAAGATAATAATGATATTTTTTTTTGGCAATCCTTCCATATATTTTTGACTTAAGGAGTATATAAAATATCCTACTATAGAAAATAATAAGATTAGAAAACAGTTAAAAGTAATGGCTGATATAGATGTTACTCTGCCTGTAATTAATTCAAAAAGAAAGTAAATAGCCCACATAAGAGGAAGAGCTCCTATGCTAATTAGTTTAGTATGTTTCATATATGCCTCCTGATAATAATTTATTAAGTTAAGTGTATCATATGAGAAAATAAAATTCACTAAGAGCTATTGAAGAAAATAAATCAAGGAGTAGATAGTTATGCTATATATATGTGCAATATCGGATTCAATAGGAGAAACTGCTAATCAAATTTCAGCAGTAATAGCAAGTCAGTTTAGAAAATGTATTAGTATAAAAAAGTATTCATATATAGATACTTTAAAAAAGGCGGATGAGGTTATAGATGGAATAAAAAAATATGATAAAGTAATGATAATATCGACAATAATAAATATAGAGATTGGAGAATACTTATATAGAAAATCTTTGGTCAATAATATAATTTTTATCAATGCTTTGAAACCTATGATTGATGCAGCATCTAAATTATTAGGATTTAAACCAAATTATATAGCAGGAGCAGTTAGACAAATAGATGAAGAATATTTCAAGAGAATAGAAGCAATGGAATTTGCAATTCAATATGATGATAGTAAAGATTATAGAGGATTGGAAAAGGCTGATGTAGTTTTGATAGGATTATCTAGAACAGCTAAAACACCTTTAAGTATCTATTTAGCTAATAAAGGAATAAAGGCAATTAATATTCCTATATTACCGGAAGTAGGTGTTCCTGAGGAATTATATAAAATAGACAGACGTAAAATAGTGTGTTTAACAATAGATCCTCTTGAATTAATTGAGATAAGAAAAAAAAGAATAGAAAAATTCAATAGGGTATTGTCATCAATGGAGTATGCAGGAGAAGAACGAGTTCTGAAGGAATTTGACTTTTTAGATACAATAATTAAAAGGTTAAGATGTAAAGTTATAGATGTTACTAAAAGAGCTATAGAGGATACAGCCTTAATTATAGAAGAAAGTATAGGAATCAAGATGTAAACATGACCACGTGTATCGGTATAAATAAAAGTTTAAAAAGAGTAGTAAAATAAGAGTATTATGAATTTAATGTCTAAAATTAAGTCAATATAGTATAGAATAAATTTAAATATATGATAAGATAAGACACGTCGCTGAAGCAAGCAACAAGCAAGTAAAGATTTTGAAAGAAATTTAGAAAAACTTGTTGACAAGTGCTGAAATAAGCGATATAATAAATGAGTCGCTTGAG
>CAKVFO010000292.1 GCA_934746785.1 uncultured Clostridium sp.
GGTTTATCTTACTAAAAATATATTTAAATAATCCTAGATAATTAGCTAAATATTTAGCTGAAACACCCCTGTAAACTCCGCGTTTCTTATAAGGTCATTTGAAGATGGTTTTCCTATAGCTATAGGGGATATAAACAAATTTCTATTATTATCAAGAGCTGTTAAAATACATACTTTCTCTTTTGATATGCTTCTAAATCGTGTTTCTCCACTTCTTTTATGTGCTTTCCTTGGCATAACAAATCTATCTGATTTATGATTACCTACATTGAGTATTATATAATCTTAATCTAAGTTTAATATAAAAATTTTGTTGACAATTCCCGAGTGAATTGCTATGATATAAATATAAAGCATAGTAATTTACTCAACATTAAGGGGTGAGAAAATGAAACTATCAACAAAGGGGCGTTATGGTTTGAAGGCAATGGTTGAGCTTGCTATAAATTATGGCGAGACACCAGTATCAATAAAGACAATATCAAACCGTCAACATATATCAGAATATTATCTTGAACAGTTATTTTCTCTACTTAGAAAAGCTAATCTTATAACAAGTATAAGAGGAGCACAAGGAGGTTATATCCTAAGCAGAGAGCCTAAAGATATAACAGTTCAAGATATAATGACAGTTGTTGAAGGTCCCATAGAAATTTCGGATTGTATAGATAAGAAGAATGGATGCGATAATACTGACTGCTGTGCAACGAAACTTGTATGGGAAAAACTAAAGAAGAGTATTGATGAAGTTATGTCTTCAGTAACTTTGCAGGATATAGTTGATGATTATAAAGATATAAAATTTAGAAATGAAGAAATTAAATTTATAGATAAAGAAGGAGAATAATTATGAAAACAGTATACATGGATCATGCAGCAACTACATATGTTAAACCTGAAGTATTTGAAGCTATGAAACCTTATTTCACAGAACAATTTGGAAATCCTTCATCATTTTACAGTTTAGCAAGAGAAACAAGTGCAGCTGTAACTGATGCTAGAGAAACAATAGCAAAATGTATAAATGCCAAAGATGCAAGTGAAATTTATTTTACTGGCGGTGGATCAGAAGGAGATAACTGGGCAATTAAGGGTATTGCTTCAGCTTATAAGAATAAAGGAAATCATATAATTACAACTAAGATAGAACATCATGCTGTTTTACATACTTGTGAATTCTTAGAAAAGAACGGATATGAAGTAACTTACTTAGATGTTGACAGTGAAGGATTTGTAAGTGTTGAAGATGTTAAAAATGCTATAAAAGATACAACAATCTTAGTATCAGTAATGTTTGCTAATAATGAAATTGGAACAATAGAACCAATTAAAGAAATTGGAGCTTTATGTAGAGAAAAGAAGATAATCTTCCATACAGATGCAGTTCAAGCAGTAGGAAATATTCCAGTAGATGTTCAAGATTTAAATGTTGACTTACTTTCATTTGCTGGACATAAGATATATGGACCTAAAGGAATAGGTGCTATGTATATAAGAAAAGGTGTAAGAATACATAATCTTATACACGGAGGTGGTCAAGAAAGAGGAAGAAGAGGCGGAACTGAGAATATAGCTGGTGCTGTAGGACTTGCTAAAGCCGTTGAACTTGCAACTCAAAATCTTGATGAACATATGAAAAAGTTAGCTGCATTAAGAAATAGATTAGTAGATGGAATATTAGAAAAGATTCCATATTCATATCTTAATGGGCCAAAGGATTATTCTAAGAGATTACCTGGAAATGCAAATGTTAGATTTACATTTATTGAAGGTGAATCAATTCTTCTTTCATTAGATTTTGAAGGAATTTGTGCTTCAAGTGGTAGTGCTTGTACATCAGGTTCATTAGATCCATCACATGTACTTTTAGCTACAGGAATTCCACATGAATTAGCTCATGGATCATTAAGATTAACATTAGGTGATGATAATACTGAAGAAGATGTTGATTATGTATTAGAAAAGTTACCACCAATTATAGAAAAGGTTAGAAGCTGGTCACCATTATGGTTAGACCATATTAAAGAGGAGGCAAAATAATATGATATATTCAGATAAAGTAATGGACCATTTTAGAAATCCAAGAAACGTAGGAGAAATGGAAAACCCAAGTGGTGTAGGTGAAGTTGGAAATCCTAAATGTGGAGATATAATGAGAGTTTACCTAAAGGTAGAAGATAACATAATCAAAGATGCTAAGTTTATGACATTTGGT
>CAKVFO010000293.1 GCA_934746785.1 uncultured Clostridium sp.
ATGTAAGGGAGAAAGTGCTGTTCATCATAAACTTCATGAATTATATGAATTGGGAAATGGAGCAAGTGTAAAAGATAAAGGACTGATAACAGTTTTAGAGCTGAGTTTTGAATTATATAAAAGAGGATTTTCTATTTTGAAAGTAGATTTATATAAATCAGAGGCTACAACATTCACTATAGAAGGAAATGCATTAAGACCACCATTAAGTGCTTTAGCAGGTGTTGGGGTAAATGCTGCAAAGTCAATTGCTGAAGCGAGAAAATCCGGAGAATTTATATCAAAAGAAGATTTAAGGCTTAGAGCAAAAGTTACAAAGTCAGTAATAGAAGCAATGTCTAATCATGGATGTTTAGAGGGTATGTCTGAGACAAATCAGCTATCATTATTCTAAATAATTTATTCTTTTGCTTGTAAAAACAAAAAAAATATGATATTCTAAGTGTAGATGATTTTTTCAAATAGCTAGAAGTTTAGAGTGGGAGATAAAAAACCCGCTCTTTCTATTTGTTACGCAACTACAAAAATAGTTGCGTTTTTGATTAGCTTAAAATATTTTTATGTTTAATTAAATTACTAGCTTTTTGGGAATAATAATCATGGAAAAGTGAATATTGAAAAGGAGGTTTAATAAGATGGACAAAAATGCTTTAGTTGAGAAATTAGAAGAATTAGTTAAACCTATAGCTGATGAGTTAAACTATGAATTATACTATATTGAGTACATAAAAGAAAATGGAGATTTCTATTTAAGAATTTATATAGATAAGCCTGAAGGCATCTCTTTAAATGACTGTGAAGCATTATCAAGAAGAGTAAGTGATATGCTTGATGTAGAGGATCCAATAAGTGATTCGTATTATTTAGAAGTATCATCACCAGGACTAAATAGAGGACTTTATAAAGAAGAACATTTTAAGAGATATATAGGTAAAGAGGTTTTTGTTAAGTTCAATGGTTCTTTAAGTGGTCAAAAGAATATAAAAGGAATACTTAAAGCGGTTGATGAAGAATCAATAACTGTTGAAAGTGAAAATGAATTAAATATACCAAAAAGTAAAATAAAAAGCGCTAACTTAGATGGGGAAATATAAAAAGGAGGATAAAAAAATGAACGAAGAGTTTATAGGTGCTCTAAAAGAAATAGTAAAGGAAAAGGGGATAAGTGAAGATCTTATATTTACAACTATTGAAGATGCAATGGTTGCAGCTTATAAGAAAAATTATGCTAATCCAAATACTTCAGCTCAAAATGTAAGAGTAAGTATTAACCGTGAAAATGGTCAAATAAATGTTTATTCACAAAAGGTAGTATGTGAAGAGGTTTATGATAATGTAACAGAAATTTCATTAGAAGAAGCTAAAGAAATAAGCCCAAGATATGAAATAGATGATATAGTTGAATTAGAAGTTACACCAAGAAACTTTGGAAGAGTAGCAGCTCAGCTTGCAAAACAAGTAGTTACTCAAAGAATGAAAGAAGCTGAAAGAAATATAGTGTATAATGAATATAAAGAAATGGAATATGACATTATAACTGGAACAGTTTTAAGAAAAGATAAAGGTAATGTCTTTGTAAACCTTGGTAAACTTGAAGGGGTTATAGGACCTAATGAACAAATGCCAAATGAAAATTATAATTTCAATGAAAAGTTAAAATTATATATTGTAGAAGTTAAAAATGGTTCGAAAGGTGCATTAATACATGTGTCAAGAACACATCCAGGTCTTGTAAAGAGGTTATTTGAATTAGAAGTGCCTGAAATTTATAATGGAACAGTTGAAATTAAGAGTATTTCAAGAGAAGCTGGTTCAAGAAGTAAAATAGCAGTTTATTCAAATGATGAAGCAGTAGATTCTATGGGGGCATGTGTTGGGCCAAAAGGAATTAGAGTACAAAAGATAGTTAATGAATTAAAAAATGAAAAGATAGATATAATAAAATGGAGCAAAGTTCCAGAAGAATTTATAGCTAATTCATTAAGTCCAGCAAAGGTACTTGATGTAAAGATAAATGAAGAAGATAAAACTGCAAAAGTTATTGTAGATGACAATCAATTATCTTTAGCAATAGGTAAAGAAGGACAAAATGTTAGACTTGCTGCAAAACTTACTAACTGGAAAATAGACATAAAGAGCAAGAGCCAAGCAGAAAGTATAGAAGAAAGCGTGGCAGAAGAAAATACAACTGAAGAAGTTATAGAT
>CAKVFO010000294.1 GCA_934746785.1 uncultured Clostridium sp.
TATATTTAATTTTTCGTCCTTATATAACAAGATTAACACCAAAGAAATATATTGTCAATATTAATGTTTGTATTTATCTTTTCATTCGTATATATACGAATATTTTTCATGTATACATTAAATAATATGCGCTAAACCCTTAAGAGCAGCCACTAAAATTTCAGCTCCAAACTCTTGTAAATACAGCTTTCTAGTATTTTTTTATTGTAATTTACGAAAATTCAAAAAAAGGAAACAGACGGCTTCGTGTTCTATTTTAAAGTTTACATATCAGAAAGACAGTAATAATCGTGTTTGCTTTCAAAAAAGTTTTGAATTTCCTATACGTCAAAAAAGCCGATGACACTAAGTGCCACCAGCAAACTCCTACGTAACCTTTCGGTCAATTATATTATTATCTTTTGCCAAAAACTTTATACTAAAAAGCTTCTAAGTTCTTACAAGTAAAGTCTTCCACCAATTCTTTTATCATAAGGACTCCACTCACCTTTTTGAAGTCCTTCACTTATTATCTGTAACTTATTCATAGTTGCATCAACATAATCAGCATAATGAACTATATATGCCTCTTCACTTCTTGGAGCTATTGGAGAACCATATTCAAGTTTACCATGATGCTGTACTATTATTCCTTTTATTCTTTCTTTAAAGTCATCTGTAAAAGCTTCTAAATTTTCTACAAAAGCCTTTTCAACCATTGTAATTCCTATTACTATGTGTCCTTGCAGACTTCCTTTAAGTGTATATGTAAAAGGTCCATCATAGCTCATTTCATAAACTTTACCTATGTCATGAAGTTTTGCTCCAAGTATGGCAATTTCCTTATATCTAGCATCATAATTATAAGCCAAAACCTTACTTAAATTCATGACCCCTAAAGTATGTTCTGCAAGCCCTCCTAAATAATTATGGTGATTATAAATTCCTCCTATAGCTTTTTTAAACTTTTCTACAAAATGCTCATCTTTAAAAAAGTAATCATTCAAAGTCTTTGCTGCAGTTGATTTAAATTCTCTTTGAGAAATTTCTTCAATATCATTCATTATGTCTTCTATAGGCCTTTTACATACCTGAAGAAAATCTTCAACATTATAATCATTAATAATTTCTATGGAATCAATTTTAAAAGGCTCTGAATAATTTCCCTTTGCTAAAATAACATCGCCTAATTTTAAAATTTCCTTATCGCAACTTATAATACATTGTATTTCCTTATATTTATCTTTACAGTAAGCCCATAACAGACCATCTCTCTTATCAGTTATCCTATTTATCATAAGATATACCTTAACCTTTTCTCCCCTTACACATTCATTAAGTTTTTTCACCTTCATTTTTTATAAACACCGCCTTACCTTTTTAGTATGTGTAATATTTATGAAAATAAAAGTTAAAGGCATATGAAATCTTTTAAATTTTAGATCTCATATGCCTTCATAATTTATACTTATCTCTTTTTAAGTTCTTTTACTATACTCATTTTAATTTTTAGAGCTTCTTTGTTTTCACAATCTTTTTGCAAAATACTGTTTACTATTCTTAATGCTTCACTATAATCTTTCATATCTTTATAACTCAAAGCCTTATATAAAAGTTTAAATATATTATTTTCAGCCTTACCTGTTAAATTTCCATATACTCTACATGCCTGATTATAATATCCTTTACTGTCCTCATTCTTTAGCATTCTATAACTAAGTGCTCTATAGTAATATGATGATGAAACAATATTATTAAAATCACCATTTTTAATATCTTTTTCAGCCATCTCTGCAATTTTTTCATAATCGCCATTAATCAAATGCTGATTATAGATACCTTGTTTTACTCTTCTTAAAAAAGCTCTATCTTCTTTTATTTTTTCATTTTCTGAAAAATTAACTTCTGCGCTGATTAATACCTTTTCAGCTAATATATAATTTTCTTTTATACAATAAATCTTAAATCTTAAATGATATACATCTACCATATAAGGATATCTTTTATTTATATTTTCAAGTTCATACAATGCTTCATCGTAATTTTCTGAAAGTATTAAATCATAAACTTCATTGATTTTTTCACTATATATATGTTTCTCATCTAATAATGACTTAAACATCTTAGTTTCTTCTCTTGTTTGCATTGAAAATCATTCCTTTAAGTTAATTTTGGATAATTTTCTTTCTGAATCTTAATCCTATACTAATATTATATAACAA
>CAKVFO010000295.1 GCA_934746785.1 uncultured Clostridium sp.
ATTCCATATATACACTCAAGAGAAATATACTCACATTCCCAAGTACACTCACTTCTGCATTTCTGCATTCCGTAGAGCCTTTGATTCGAGATAATCCCTCAAGAAAAATACCCCCCTCATCCCCAAGTACACTAGCTTCTGCATTCCCTTTCCCCTAATCTCCACCTCCTCCTATAAAAAAGAAAAAAACTACATATCATAACATATCTCCATATATAAACACCTAAAACTATATTCCCCTTCCCCCTGCACAATCTTATCCCGAACCATCTCACTATATGACAATATATAACCATATAACAAATTTAAAACTTTATATTTTTCCATTTTTGATTTAATAAAACTATTAATATAAAATAAATTTGGAGGTGATTTAATGGATTATCAATACATTGAATACTTAGTAACTTCCACAAAAGAAGGAAATAAAATATCCCAGCAAAAACTAATAAATGAATTTACCCCCCTGATAAAAAAAATATCAAAAACCACATTTATTTCAAACTACACAAAAGAAGATATAGAACAAGAATGCTACTTAACATTGCTGAAATGCATTGATAGATATGATTTAAAAATGCATAGATTTATAGGATATGCTACCATGGCTATAAAAAATAACGTTAACTATCTAATAAGAAGCTACATTAACCGTAAATCAGTAAATGGCAGCGATGCATTAACTTCAACAGGTTCTTTAGAAGATTTAAACTTAGCAGATAAAAAAGAAGTAGATACAGAACTATTATATAAAGAAAAGAAAAAACTATGTTTAAAAGCTTTAAACACCTTATCTGAAGAAGAAAGAGAACTTTTTGAATATGTAAATATAAAAGGAAAAACTCTAAAGTCCTATGCTGTTATGAAGAATATCCCTTATACTACACTATGCAGGAAAAGATCTAAAATAAAAAAAACACTAAGAAAATATATAACTAACCATGAAAATTAAAGTTAAAACTATTTCAAAGTTTCTTTTAATATACGTTAAAATACTAGAGGGGAGACAAGCTCCCCTCTAAATATGTTTTTCTATCCACATTAAAGCATCTTCATAAACTACTTCCCTATCAACTTCATTAATAATTTCATGTCTATCATCATCATATAGCTTAATTTCTATATCTTCTATTCCTGACTTTTTATAATTTTTAAATACCTTCTTTACTCCTTTACCATAAGCTCCAACTGGATCTTCTACTCCTGCTATAAAGAAAATTGGCAAGTTTTTAGGAATTTTAGAATAATTCTCTTTCTTTCTTACATATCCTAAAACATCAAATAAAGTTTGATATCCATTAACTGTAAAACAGAATGTACAATATCTATCGCCGTTATATTTCTTAACATTCTCTTCATTTCTTGAAAGCCAGTCATTTTCTGTACCTGCATTTTTAATTCTCTTATTATATCCTAAAAAAGATAACTTCTTTAAAAGTTTAGAACGATGTCTATCTCCTTTAATTAACTTTGAAGTTCCTGCAATAAATTTACCTACTGCAAGTACTGGTACTGTTTTATGACCTGTTCCACTTATTATGGCACCCTTTAGTTCACTTCCATATGTCATTAAATATCTTCTTGCCATAAATGAACCCATGCTGTGACCAAACAGGAAGTATGGTACATCTTCTCCATAAGTCTTCTTAGCATATAATGTTACTTCATGAAGATCATTTACAACTGTTTCGCTTCTCCCTTCTCCAAAATAACCAAAGTCTACATCATCAATTGCAGTTTTACCATGGCCTAGATGGTCATTTCCTATTACAAGTATTCCATTATCATTTAAAAAATTAGCAAATTCATCATATCTTTCTATATATTCAACCATCCCATGGGAAATTTGAACAATTGCCTTATATTGTTTTTCTGGCTTCCAAATCACAACATGAAGACTGTTTATTCCATCTGTTGAAGGTAATTTAATTGTCTTTCTCATATGTATCATCCTCTCATAACTTTTGTCTTTTGTAATTATCTAAAACATTCCTTTACTAATTTTATTATTATAATATAATTTATACAACTGATAAACTTAACTTCTTACATTATGGAATGCAGAAGTGGGATTTTTTCTTATAGCT
>CAKVFO010000296.1 GCA_934746785.1 uncultured Clostridium sp.
TATTATAAATTAAAATAAGTGTAGATGTATAAATCATATTTCTATGATCTTTCATCTACACTTATACAGTACCAAAAGAGATTTAGATTTTATCTAAGTCTTTTTTCTTTTACAGAAAGTTAATAAAAAGAGAATGTTGAAATTAAGTATTAAACTATATACAAAGGAAGTATTTTAAAAATAAGTATGTTTTATTAGGTAATATGTTATCAATTTTAAGGGTGGGTACGATAATGAATGATTGTTACTAAATATATGCAAAAAAAGGGACAAAAGTCCTAATTTAAATATGGCGAATATAAGGTATAATAAAATATAAATGTAATAAAATGAATAAAGAGGTTAAAAATGATATGAGCTATTATAGTTTGATGTGGGAATATTATAAAGCTAAAAATTCCCTGGCTAAGATGGAAACAAAAATGAATAATTATATTGTAAAGTGTGAAGATGAATTGAAAAAGTTTATTAAAGTGTATGAAACTAGTGATGCATTGTATGGTGAGGTGACAGATAATTTTATTGCACGAAGTAAAGAAATTGAAATAAAAGTTAATAACATGATTAGTACAGCTAAAAGAGAGATTAGTACTGTTAATACTCAGAAGATGAGAGCGGAGGTACTTTATGAAAAATATAAAAGGTTGTATGAAAGAGAAAGGGATTGATGAGTAGTGCAATATAGACTTAAAGACAGCATTAATGATTATATAGGACAGCTTGATAAAGCTAATGATGATTTTGAAGCAGCTTTGGAGATTATTTCAGCAGTTAAAGATGAGTTGGAAACAGATAATTGGCAGGGAGAGAGTAAGGAGGCTATTTTAGCAGTTCTTAGTGTGTTTAAGGAGTATCATGGAAAAGTTTTATCTGTAGTGAAAGATAATTCTATTGCTATGAAGGCATTTAGTGATAATGCATCTAATTATATGTCTTCAGGGAATGTTCCTTCAATGTGGAAATAATATTTAGGGGTGAGTTTTTGGATAAGGATATTAAATTAGATGATTATATACTGGAACTTAAAAATAAAGTAGATGATGCAAAAGAACTTGTAGATAATGCATTAACAGTTTATAGTAGCACAGCAGAAAGTTTTGAAAGTGAGTATTTGGGTGGAGCTTCAGAAAATTTAAAAGAATATTCCAAGAAGCTTAAGAAGTATATCCAGGAAATTTCAGATTTTTATAAACTTGCTTCAGGATATATGCAGTATTCTTATGATGAAATGAAAGTTGCAGATAAGGAAATAAGTAATAAAATTGGTGGTGAATAATTTGAAAGATTTTATGATTGATACCAGCGTTGCAGAAGATAAAGGGAGTCTAGGAAAGGACAAGCTTGATAATATTATTGATTATTTAAGAGATTTTGACTCTAAAAGAGCAGAAGCCTTTGCTGAAATTAATCTTCATAATCTGCTTGCTTCAGTAAGTAATATTTCGATAAAAGGCCAGCTTGATGAACTATATGATTATGTAGACAAGTATAAAAAGTTTGGCGGCGGATTTTTTAGTTCAAGTTTTGCAGGTGAATATAAGGATGAAGCAGATAAGGTATTTGAAGATGCTCAAAGAAAGGTATTAAATGATTTAAGTCATATAAAGCTTGAAGATATAGAGGTTGTTTGTACTATTGGAAGTAAAAGTAATGTAAAGATGGATATAGGAGATATGCTTAATTATTTAGATGATAATTACAGTGATGATAAGATAAAAGCATTAGTTGCAGGATCTTCAAATATTACAAATATCAAAACTGATGACATTTCTATATGGGCGAAGATTGGTAAAGGAGCAAAATCTATTCTTTTTGATATAGGATGTGGAGCAATCTTATGTATAAGTGGTGCTATTATAGCTTTATTTACAGCAGAGACTGGTATTGGTGTAGTTGGCGGTGTATGTATGGTAGCATCAGGAGCAAATTCAGTAGCAAATGGGTTTACAGATATTGTACATATGTTTAAAGGTGAATGGAATGATATTGGTAACACGAATTACATGAAACAAGGATTTGAAGCTGCTGGTGAAAAGGTTTGTGACATGCTTAATGCAGATAGAGGTATTGGT
>CAKVFO010000297.1 GCA_934746785.1 uncultured Clostridium sp.
GTTTATGGGCTTGCAGAAATTATGATAGAAGTTTCTAAAAACTATGAAGGCATAGAAGTTGAAATCATACCAGGAATTACAGCAGCTAATAGTGGAGCAGCAGTACTTGGAGCCCCTTTAATACATGATTTTGCTGTTATAAGTTTAAGTGACCTTTTAACTCCACTTGATAAAATATTAAAGAGAATTGAGTATGCAGTTCAATCTGATTTTGTTATGGTTTTATATAATCCATCAAGTAAGAAGAGATATGATTATCTTCAAAAGGCTTGCGATATAATATTAAAATATGCTGATGGTGACAGACCATGCGGATTAGTTAAAAATATAGGAAGAGATGGAGAAGAAGCTAGGGTATTAACTTTAAGAGAACTTAGAGATACTAAGGTTGACATGTTTACTACTGTATATATAGGTAATTCTCAAAGTAAAATTGAAGGAAATAAGCTTGTAACTCCAAGAGGATATAAAAATGTGTAAGGTATTATTATTTGCTGGTACAACTGAAGGCAGAGAAATTGCAGGAAGATTAAAAGATACTAAAGTTAATTTGACAGTTTCTGTGGCTACAGACTATGGAGAAACTTTAATTGATAAAGCTGAAAATATTAAGGTTATTTCTAATAGGCTTAACGAAGAGGAAATGAAGAAGCTTTTATTGGAAGAGAAATTTAATATGGTAATAGATGCTACCCATCCTTATGCAGTAGAAGTTACTAAAAATATTAAAAAGAGTTGTGAAAATACTGGTATTAAGTATTTAAGAATTACTAGAGACAGCAAAAATATTTGTGAATTTAGTTCTGTTATTTATGTAAACAGCGTTGAAGAAGCTTGTGAATTTTTAAATACTAAGGAAGGAAATATTTTAGCTGTAACAGGAAGTAAGGAACTTTTTAAGTATACTGTTATAGAAAATTATACTGAGAGGGTATTTGCTAGAGTTTTATCCACAGATGATGTTGTACATAAATGCAATGAACTTGGTTTTAAAGGACATAATTTAATTGCAATGCAGGGACCTTTTTCAAAGGAATTTAACATGGCTTTATTAAAGCAGATTGATGCAAAATATATGGTAACAAAGGAATCGGGAAAAGCAGGAGGATTTAATGAAAAGGTAGCTGCATGCTTAGAATGTGATGTTACTTGTATCGTTATTGGAAGACCTATTAATGAAGATGGTGTTACTGTAGATGAAGCTGTAAAGTATATAAAGGATACTTTTAAACTTCAAGGAGATAAAAATATAAGTCTTGTATCAATAGGACTTGGGAATATTAATTCTATGACTCTAGAAGCTAGAGAAGAATTTGAAAATTGTGATGCCATAATTGGTGCAGATAGGATGCTTAAGGCTGTTGAAATCTTTAATAAGCCAAGTTATGCATCTTATAAACCATTAGATATTATAAAGTTTATTAAAGAACATGATGAGTATAAACATATTGCCATTGCCTATTCAGGAGATGTAGGTTTTTATAGTGGTGCTAAGACTATTTTAAAGAAGCTTAGTGAATATAATTTAAAGGTTATACCAGGAATATCTTCTTTGGTATATTTTTCAGCTAAAATAAAGACATGTTGGGAAGATATGAAGCTTGTAAGCATGCATGGAAAAGAAGCTAATATCGTAGCAGAAGTTTTAAATAATAAAAAGGTATTTACTTTACTTGGAGGAAAAGACAGTACCTTTAGAGATGTATGTAGAAAACTTAATTCTTATGGTCTTGGAGATATAAAGGTAGCTGTAGGTTCTAATCTTTCATATGATGATGAACGTATTGAAGAAGGCTGCGTTAAAGATTTTATAGACTGTATTTATGAAGGACTTTGTGTGGCAGTTTTCTTTAATGATAAGTATACTAACAATATTTATAAAAATGTCAGCGATGATGAATTTATAAGAGATAAGGTTCCTATGACAAAGGAGGAGATAAGAAGTTTTTCTATCATAAAATTA
>CAKVFO010000298.1 GCA_934746785.1 uncultured Clostridium sp.
ATCTATAACTTCATCTTTAATTCCTATTGTTTCATCATTATCATCTACTTTTTCAATTTGGCTGTATAATTCTTCTGATGCTTTATATCTTGTTGAATAAGTATCCATTTCTTCTTCATTAAGTTCAGCTAAAGTCTTATTTATGCCTTCTGGAATAAATATATTATCCCATCCAAACTTACATTTCCCTTTAGGTATATCCGCTATTTTTCCTTTTATTTTACCTATACCATAATAAATCTTTTTTCCATTACAATAAGCTATTATAGTTTCAGTTTCAGCACTTTTATCATTATATACCTTCATAATATTGCAAATCTCATCATAATGAAGAGAATTTACAAAAAATTCTGTCTGAGTATTTGGATAATCCTTTAATGCATGAATTTTTAGAACTGTATGTTCAGCAATTACGGGACGTTTATACAGTTTATAACCTTCAATTATTTTATTATCTATAAGCTTTTTTAGCTTCTTAGTTTGAAGATCATAGATTTTCACTTCTTCTGGAAGTTCTATAATTTCAAACTTTCCTTTTTCATTATCAAGTTTTTTAAAGATTCTCTTAATTTCTTCTGCTTTTTCCTTATTACTTGATAAAAAGATGGCTTTATTCATATTACCAAGTCCTCTTAAATAATATTTTTCTATAATTTAAGTGTACCCTTATCTTCCTTTTATTTCAATAACTATGAAGGATTTTTAAAATGGTCTGTTGCACAGACAGTTAAATTCAATTGAAATTGAGTGAAAAGTGAAATTTGCCTGTGGCAAGTGAAATTAATTCTTCCAATTAGTTAAGGAAATGATGCTTTGCATCATAAAAAATATATATTTTAAGAAATTCAATAGAATTTCAACCTTAACATGGCTTTGCCATATTTCACTTATTCACTGCCTTTAGGCAATTTCACTCACCTTTAGGTGAATTTAACTATAGTGCAACAGCCCCTTTTAAAACAAATTATGTTACTAAATCTCCTTAAGACTCTTTATTATACCTGGTAAATCACTTAAAAACTGTTCCACTTCAACTCTATCTGGATCATTATTTTCTAAACAGTCTGTAGGACCTCCAATAACATATTCTTTTCCATGAATAGTTTTATATTTAGGTACATTTCTTATTTCTTCTTAACAGGGAAATATATTTCAGTTATTATTTCTCCTCCATCCATAGGCCCTTTAATATATTTTTCATAAGGATGACCATCTATTACATAATCATTTTCATCAATCCATTGAAGTATTCTTCCATATCCATTAGAAAGACTTGAATATGGTCCATTAAACTCAGTAACAGCACATAATCTTCCCTTTAAAACTCTTGTATCCTTAGTACTTTCCTTAACCTGTACTGCAACCTCTGTATCATTATTATCTTCATTAAATTCCTCATCATAATAAATAGACATTGGTGAGCCTATTACTGTAAGTTTATTCTTAACAATTACTTCAAAGACTTTTCCTATATACTTACCATAATCCTTAGTGCTCATATATTGTCTGCTATAAACTATATTTATATCCTCAGTTTCATAAACCTTAACTTCCATCTCATCAACAAATGACATAATATCAAATCCTTTCTTTAACCTTGAAATATCATCCTTCATTTGTTTTTCTATATCATAAAATTTATTTATAATTAAGCTTATTTCCTCTTCTTTTGATTGAATTTTTCTTAAAGTAAACTCACTATCATTCACCATAAGAATTTCCTTAATTTCTTCAAGAGAAAAATTATATCCCTTCAATCTTGATACAAACAACATATCTTTAATTTGACTAACATCATAAAACCTGTATCCATTCTCCTCATTTACATAAATAGGTTTTATAAGATCTATATCATCATAATGTCTTAATGTCCTTGTAGTCACTTTACATACCCTTGAAAATTCCCCAATTGAAAGCATATTTTTTCCTCCTTTTATTCTCATAAG
>CAKVFO010000299.1 GCA_934746785.1 uncultured Clostridium sp.
ATCTATGTGAGAATGAACTCCACCGTCTGATAATAATCCCATTAAGTGTAATGAAGTATTATTTTCTTTAGCATTTTTCATAGCCTTTAATAAAGCTTCATTTTCGAATATTTCACCATCTTCAATTGACTTAGTTATTCTAGTTAATTCTTGATATACTATTCTTCCTGCACCTATGTTTAAATGTCCAACTTCTGAGTTACCCATTTGTCCATCTGGAAGACCTACTGCCATTCCACTTGCTTGAATCTGAGTATTTGGATATTCCTTTAATAATCTATCGTAATTTGGTTTATTCGCTAATGCTACTGCATTCCCTTCTGATTTTGGTGCTAATCCAAAACCATCCATTATCATTAACATAACAGGTTTCTTTGCCATAACTACCTCCATATATATATATTTCATTTTCATTACTTTTATTATACTACATTAATGCAAAAAGCTCTACCTTGTATACATTTACACTCTCTTAATATATTTTTTGCTTTATTTCTTATACTTTCCATTTATCTTACTATACTTTTTTATAACTATATTATAAATAATCTTAAAACAAAATAATATTTTTATTTGCAAAACTTAAATATAAAACATATTAGCATCAAGATTTTCATTATTATATGATTCAACCATATCCGCTAATGTTGTTTCATTTGCTATCTTATTAAAACTCATATCCATCTTGTCCCATATATTCTTTTTTATTGAATTTATTGAGTTTTGATTACATTTCATACTACCATCAAAAACAACATTTAATAAATTACTATCTAATGCATTTAATATTGTAGACAACTTTAATTCTTTAGGATCAGAAGTTAAACTATATCCTCCTTGAGATCCCTTTGTTCCATTAATAATTCCTGCTTGACGAAGTGGTGTTAATATTTGCTCAAGGTAATTTTTAGAGATACCTTGTCTCTCCGATATACTTATAACTGTAACAACATCCCCATTGGCTGAGTTTGCTGCTATGTCTATTAATGCTACTAATCCATATTCAACCTTTGTAGATACTTTCATACTTAAAATTCCTCCATATCTAAAAGGGTTTTTCCCCTAAATTCTGTATTTTAAGTATATCACAAAAGCTTTAATAAAAAAATAATTAAAGCATATTTTTCCTATTAGTTTACTATTCTTATAAAAGAATAACCTCATTACCTAACAAATCTTCAAAAATTTATTAAAATAATGAGGTTATCACTTATAATTTACTTCTTTAATTATTAATTATTAATAATTAACGATTTGTGAGAAGTCAGAAGCAACTAAGCTTGCTCCACCAACTAAAGCTCCGTCTATATCAGACATAGCCATTTGATCTTTTATTGTATTTGGTTTAACTGATCCACCGTATTGAATTCTTACTTCGTCAGCTACTTCTTTACCGTACATACCTTCAACAACTTTTCTTATTGCAGAGATAGTTTCGTTAGCTTGTTCTTTAGTAGCAGTTTTACCAGTTCCTATAGCCCAGATTGGTTCGTAAGCTATTACAACTTGTTTTGCTTGTTCGTTAGTTAAACCAGCCATATCTACCTTGATTTGACAAGCTATGAAGTCATCTGTAACTCCTGCTTCTCTTTGTTCTAGTGTTTCACCACAGCAAAGGATTGGAGTTAAGTTGTGTTCAAATGCCTTCTTAACTTTTTTGTTTAATGCTTCATCAGTTTCGTTGAAGTATTCTCTTCTTTCACTATGTCCTAATACAACATAGTCAACACCCATAGCTTCTAACATTCCTGGAGCAACTTCTCCTGTGAATGCACCGCTTTCTTCAAAGTGCATGTTTTGAGCACCTATCTTTATGTTTGAACCAGCAGCAGCCTTTATTGCAGCATCTAAGCATACAAATGTTGGGCAGATAACTACATCACAAGCAGCATCCTTTACTAATGGTTTTAATTCATTTATAAC
>CAKVFO010000300.1 GCA_934746785.1 uncultured Clostridium sp.
TACTGCAACATATTGCAGAAAATGCTATTTGAATAATTCCTAACAATATAGAATCATCCTCTTTAGTATATATTTCTATAAATATTATCTGGAAAGCAACACATATTGCACACAAGAATGTTAACAGTTCTCCAAATCCAAATTTTAACTCAAATCCTCCATTTAAGAAAATTATTCCGATGAAAGCAACTAAAATTCCTATAATAGATGACCTTCCTACTTTTTGTTTAAAAATTAATGCTGCTATAATAGGAACCATTAATACATATAAACTAGTTATAAAAGATGAATTGGATGCAGTTGTATAATGCAGTCCCCATACTTGAAATACTAATGACCCACAAAGCATTAACCCAATTAATGAACCATGCTTTATAATATTCCAGTTAATTTTTTTTAATTTTTTAAAAAATACTACTATTAATAATATAGCTGCCACAGAAAATCTTAATGATAATAACTGAAATGTACTTAATGTATCTAATGTATTCCTCATTAATACAAAAGTAGATCCCCAAATTAAAGTTATAATACCAAGTATTAAATCCGCTCCTACTCTTCTGTTCAAGTTATATACCTCTTTCTAAAAAATATTTTAAGGATGGAATATAGGATATGTTCCCCTATTAACTCCTAACTCTTTTGCCAAATATTTTATTGCATCACAACATTCAGTTTTAACTTTAAATATAGATCCCTTTTCAATTAAAGCCTCACCTAAACATCCTCCTGCACAATAATATTTTATTTCACAATCTGCACATTCAGGAAGATTCTCTACAGTTCTGCTTCTTATAGTTGCCATTTTCTCTTCATCATAAATTATTTTATTATTTTCTTTATCATATTTTGCATATATAAGTTCTCCGTTTTCTCTACTAGAATATATCATATCACAGCAGCTGATATATCCATCTAAAGTTAAGTGTGGAGCTGGAAGACATGCTCTACATGATATATTAGCAGGTTCATCAAAGTTTACAGTAAATGTTGATCCAAAGAAAATTCCTTTTGATTCTGCATATTTAACTGCCTTTGCTGTCTCTTTTGCATAATCCATTCTTGAAATGTCTCCTTCATAGTATGTATTATTTGTATCAGCAAATAATACACAAGTGTAAACATATTTAACACCCATATCATCTAAATAATCTACTATCTCTTTTTGTCTAAACATATTTTTGTTTCCAACAGTAATTCTTACTCCGACCTTAATACCTTCTATACCTGTTAAGTATCTAATATTTCTTTCTACTACAGGGCTTGACTTCTTACCATTAAGTGCTGGTCTATAATAATCTTGTATATCACTAGTTCCATCAAATGATATCCATATTATATCAATATTTTCCCCTAACCATTTACATACTTGTTCATTAAAAAATCCATTTGTTTGTAATTCAAAAATACTATTTTTATCTTTTTCTCTGGCATATCTAATAGTTTCTTTTATTACATCTAATTCTAATGTTGGCTCTCCATCTGCAAAAAATCTTAGATATATCTTTCCATATTGATTATAGAAATCATTGATTGCACATTTAATAAAATTCATATCCATAGGTTTAGATTTTTTTCTATCAGATTTACAATAACAGTACTTACAATCCAAGTTACAATCCTCAGTTAAAAATAATGAAATACACTTCTTCTTACAATAAGACATTTTTTACCCACTTCCTTAATCTTAAAATAATAGAAACAATAACGTTTTCACGAATCAATAATATCATTCAAATACGTATCTGTCAATCAAAGTATTTTTTTCTATATTTTCTTAAATTATTTAATTATTAGGTAAATCATTGTAACTATTAGTTATATATTTTATTATGCTGACTAGAACAAAGTGGCTGACGCCACGCTCCCTTCGGGAAACTTAATTGAAAGTGTAAATTTAAAAGCATAGGATACTCA
>CAKVFO010000301.1 GCA_934746785.1 uncultured Clostridium sp.
TGAAAATAGTAAACAAGCTTTAGAAGAAGGACTTAACTTTTTAATAAATAATGCTGGTGATGAATATTTTCAAGCAAGGAGAATTAGGACATGGAAGAAAATTATGAATATCTAGAATCAAAAAGTATAGAAGAGTTATTAGAAATAATTCATAACTTTAATGATATGAACGAAACAGCTAAAGCATTAGACTTATTGTCTGATGAAAATAGTAAACAAGCTTTAGAAGAAGGACTTAACTTTTTAATAAATAATGCTGGTGATGAATATTTTCAAGCAATGATAATTGATACTCTTGATTATATAGATATTAATAAAGTAATAAATTGTTTAAAAAATAGAAAAGATAGTATTCAGCCATATTTATTAGGTGAAATTATGCATGAGATGACAGTTTATGCTTTGGATATATCTATAGATGATTATTTAGATTTTATCATGAAAGAATATAATTCTTTAGATAATAGAGCTAAGGAAAGAATTCATGAAAAATATACTGAATTCGTATCTAAATTTAATATCATATAGTATTAGAAAAAGAGAGCATATTTGGAAAAGTTATTAAATTTAACTATGATATTAGAGAAATTAAGGAAATAAGTAATCAAGTTATTGTTTTATTATCTATACCATTTAATGTGACTGAGATAGAAAACATGTATATTAAGGAAGATGAATTAACAGTATCAGATTTCTATGGAAGAAGATATTTTATAGATATTACAAATGGTTCTATTTATTGAAGAGAGATATAAAAATAAATTATGGTGTTCTTGAATCCATAGTTAATGACCTAAGTAAGTATCAGACAGCTCTTGAAGACATGGATAACACCTTAAAAAATATAAATACTAAGTTAGAAAATGAAAATGACGGGGAAGCAGTTAATGCTTTAAAGTCTAAATATACAGATATTAAAGGTCAGTTTGATAGCTGCCATGATGAAGTTAGTAATCTTTATGATATATTTAATAATTATATTAATGATATGACTGACATTATAAAGCCTAAAAATGAAAGTCAAATGATGAGAGTCAGCAGAAATGATATATGGTGGAACATGCAGACTATAAATAACTGCTGCACTAATGTTTTAATGACAAGACATAATGCATCAGTATTTAAATCTTGGCCAAGCCCCTTTGCAGATGATGAGGAAAAGGCTCTGAAAGAAGAAATGGAGATAAGTTAGATAATCTTCATAATGACATAATTACATATGGAAATAAGTTAATGGAAGATTACAATGATATGAGTAATCTGTATAATAAAAAGATAATACCATATGAAAATATGGATGATACATATAAAACAAAAGCAAGTTCTTTATATTTAAAGTATTGCCAAGCTAAATTTGAGGAGTATAATGAAAAGATACTAGAAATAATACATGATCCATTTTTAATTGTAGAAGGACTATCTCAAAGTATTAATGATGCTTATGAAGAAAAAGGAATATGTTATGTTACTGGATATGCAGTAGGAGAAGCTGCTCAGTTAATTATACTTAAGAAAGCTGGAAATAAGTTAAAGAGTATTAAGGGGGCGGGTAATGCTAGTAAGACAGTATGGGATAATATAAAGATTACTCAGCCTATGTATGATGGTACGAAAATACCTAAATCATTTGAACTAATAGCTAGTGGAGAAAAGTTCTGGGGACATCCAAATGGTACTAAGCATATGGTTGAGTATATAACAAGAGACCCTATTTCTCACGGAATGCCTATAAATAGTCAAACGCTATTATCAAGCTTTCAAAACTCAGTTTCAGGTGCAGTTAAGAAAGGTATTAAGTATGATGAAATTATGAATATAGGAAATTGGGAATTGATTTTTAGTAAACCAAGAGGGGATGGATTATTGCAGTAATAAAACATGCTGTGTACAGGCCATAGCTAAATGAAAGGT
>CAKVFO010000302.1 GCA_934746785.1 uncultured Clostridium sp.
AACATTTATGCATACTCCTCGTTTGTTTTGTGTAGGAACTTAATTATAACAAGGATTTGTCATAAATGTTTTTTTATCTTATTCATTTGTAAAATTATTCAAGCGATTTTGCACTATTATAGTATTTTTAAATATGCCTGTATCCTTTTTAAATCATTTGAATCTTTTATTGCAGAAGATTTATTTTTTCCACTTGCCTTCATACATATCTGCTTTCACCTCTCAACTTTTATAAAAAAAGAAACCTTACTATAAGAGTTCCTCTCTATTTATTCTATATTACTATTATAAATTACTTTTTATAATATAACATATACTTTTCCTTCTATTTTTCTATAGTTTTCCTTTTACTTTGTTAATATAATAATCTTATATCTAAGTCTGTTTTATCTATCACTCAAAACCAGAATTGTCTCTATACAGTCCAACAATATATAAAATTTATATTAATGTATATAATAATTTTAAATTAGATTTTTCAATCTAGTTTTAAAATTAGAAACAGCATTAACTACTTCAGTAAAATGAGCTATAGAATTTATGATACGTGGATCACTAGACTTTAATATCCTTAAAAGCTCAATACTTTCTTTGTTTTTTTGTAAAACCTTATTGGTTACTTTCATGCACTCATTTAAATCTAATGGTTCCTTAGCCTTTTTAAATCCTCTTGCAAAATCTCTAACAATCAAAAACCTTTCTCCTGGATCTTTTACTGAGTCAAGCATATCATATACTTCTTTTCTTACTTTAGCCGGAGCATCTGGAGGAATAGGGAAATTGTGTTTTAATTTTAAAAGCCAATCTTTGAACTCTTTGCTATTAAACTCTATTCCTTGTTTATCTAAATGACTTCTTTCATATAATTTTCTATTAATCTCATTATTTATCTCTTCATCAGTCATTTCATTATTTGAATTATAAATTTTACTTGTCTCACTATTTAGTGTTGCATTATTATACATCTTTGCAAAAGCTTCTTTATCATCTAATTCATATAATACTTGGTTAGGTTTTATTTCTGTTTTTTTTGAAGTATTATTTGTAATACCTAACTCCTTAGGATGATTATTATTAATTAGATTTTTAGGTGAATAAACACTCTTAGAACTCATTGTATTATATATTTTCATTTTAATCCCCCTCTTCTTTTCTGGTTAGTGTAAAGTTTCTTTACACTCTTTCTTTAAAAAATATCTATTAAATCAAGGTTTCGCGAGTTTTTTTGTATAAAAAAACAACGACCCCCTAATTTCATGTTAAAATTGAATCTCCTACAAAACAAATCAAACACGAAAGGATGTCGTTATTGTGGATTCAATTATAACTTATTTACTTGCATATAATCAATACTTAATTAATATAATTTTTCAATTACTTTTGTTTATCTCAAAATACATTCCGCTTCAACAGCTGTCATTCGATGACTCAAATAGTCCGGAATATCAGAAATTTAAAGTAGACAAACTGCCTAAAATTTTTAGATTCCATACAGTTGATTACAAGCTTCTTCTTGCCTATTACAAGCATAAATACAATAAAAATGTAACACCAGTTCAAAGACGTAATGAGAAGTCTGTACCAGCTAAAATAAAATGTCCTAAATGTGGTGCCCCACACGAATACATCTATGATAACAATGGTAATAAAGGACAATATCAATGCAAAGTTTGTGGTAAAACCTTTAAAGAATCTAACTTTGCTTCTAAACCTTTAGTATTTAAATGCCCTTACTGTGGAAGTACTCTTGATCAGAAAAAAGAACGTAAGCACTTTAATATTCATAAGTGTATTAACAAAAACTGCTCTTACTATAAGCGTAATTTAAAGAAACTTCCTAAGGAACTTAATCCTGTAGATAAGCATAAATACAAACTTCACTATATTTATACAGA
>CAKVFO010000303.1 GCA_934746785.1 uncultured Clostridium sp.
CAAATGTTAATGGATGGACTTTAAAGATTAAGAAGAGTGATATTAATATAAGTTCAAGCTGGAATGTTACAGTTAATGAAGTTGGTGATTATTATGTAATTACGCCAGTTAGCTGGAATGCAAATATAGCTAAAGGTGGATGTGTTGAATTTGGTACTCAGGGATCAGGACATATTGGTAATACAATAAATTATATATTTGCATAAAAAGTAAGGAGTGATATATATATATGAATAGAAGAATAAGGAAGTTCATATTGTCATCATTAGTATGTTTGATGGGGGTACTACCACTAGTGGAAGTACCTGCATTAAAAGCAAATGCAGCATCAGATGTTAATGTTAATTTAGCATCTCAAGGGCAAGTTATTAAAGGATTTGGAGGAATGAACCATCCTATATGGACATCAGATTTGACTTCAAGGCAAAGAGATACTGCTTTTGGTAATTCGACTAATCAATTAGGTTTGTCTATTTTAAGAATTCATATAGATGAAAATAGAAATAACTGGTCAAGAGAGTTAGCTACGGCTAAGGCTGCACAGGCTAAAGGGGCAACAATATTCGCTACACCTTGGAATCCTCCTGCATCAATGACAGAACCAATTACTAAGAATGGAAAGAGAACTAAGAGATTAAAGAACTCAAGCTATGGAGCATATGCTCAATATTTAAATGAGTTTGTTCAATACATGAAGAATAATGGAGTAAATCTATATGCTATTTCATTCCAAAATGAACCTGACTGGGGATTTGAATGGACATGGTGGGAACCAGACGAAATTTATAATTTCACAAAATATTATGCTGGTTCAATAAAGGGTTGTAAGGTAATGTCAGCTGAATCTTTCTCTTATAATAAAAATTACTATAATAAGATTTTAAATGATCAAAGTGCTTTAAATAATATTGATATAGTAGCTACACATTTCTACGGAACTCAAGTAAAGGATATGGCTTATCCTCTTCTTAAACAAAAAGCATCATCTAAGGAATTATGGATGACAGAAGTTTATGTTCCTAATAGTGATGCAAATTCTGCAGATAGATGGCCAGAAGCTCTTGATGTTTCATTAAATATGCATAATGCACTTAATAATGGTTTCCAAGCATATACTTGGTGGTATATTAGAAGAAGTTACTCATTAATAAAAGAGGATGGAAATATAAGTAAACGTGGATATTGTTTTGCTAACTATTCTAAGTTTGTACGTCCAGGATATGTTAAGGTTGATGCAACTGTAAATCCTGATAACGGTATTTATGTTACTGCTTACAAGGGTGATAATAAGGCAGTAATCGTTGCTATTAATAAGAGCAATGCACAAGTAACTAAGAAGTTTAATGTAAGTAATGGAACTATTAAGAGTGTAGATCGTTATAGAACATCAGCTAATGAAAACTTAGCTAAGACAGCTAATATGGAATTAACAGGAAATGGTTTCTATGCAAGTTTGCCAGCTAATACTGTAAGTACATTTGTATGTTCATTATCAGGTTCAGGAAATTCTACTACTCAACCAACTGAACCAAGTAATCCAACTCAAACAGTACCAGGAAGTACTGCTAAATTAGCTGATGGCTGGTACTATATTAAAAATGTAAATGCTCAAAAGTATCTTCAAGTTACTGGCAACACTGCTAAAGCAGCTACTAATGTTGAACTTAGAACTGGAAATGGTGCTAACGGACAAAAATGGTATTTAAAAAACCTTTCTGATGGATATGTTACTTTAACTAGTGCTTTAGGTGAATTTATGTTAGATGTAGCTTCTGCTAAAAACACAGATGGTGCAAATATTCAAATTTATAATGCACATTCAGGAAATGCTCAACAATTCATGTTAAAGACATCTAGTACAAATGGTGCTTATGTTATT
>CAKVFO010000304.1 GCA_934746785.1 uncultured Clostridium sp.
TCTTCCTAAGGAAGTTAAGAAAGAAGATAAAGGAAGACAGATAAAAATACAATAATGAATAAAATAAATAAAAACATCCCTTAAAGTCTGTATAGACAAAGGGATATTTTTTTTACATAATCATTACCATAATTTTACAATTAAGTTATAATAATTTATAGAATAGTGGTTAGTTATAGGTGAGGTGATTTTTAGAAGTGTTGAATATTCATAGGATTGATAGAGTTGAATTTGAAAGAGTAATGAAAAAAAGGAGAATAAGAACATATTGGATGTTAGGAATTATATTAATATTTTTTTTATATGTTATAGGTGTAATATCCTACGAGTATGGACTAAAGAATGAATATTGTAAGTTTTTAATTAATATGGATACAGGTAATTTTAGAATAAAAGAATTTAGAAGCAAGATAGATAAATATGAAAAGAACATAGGCATACAGGAAATTGATTATCATATTGATGATGATGTAGAAGTAAATAATTCACCTAAGTCTGTAATAATACATCATACAGCTGTGGATAACTTGACTCCTGAAAATATAAATGAAGATCATAAAAGAAGGGGGTATGGAGGTATAGGGTATCATTTCTATATTAGAAAAAATGGAATTGTATATAGGGGAAGGGAAGAAAAGTTAGAAGGAGCTCATACAATAGGAAGAAATTATGATAGTATTGGAATTTGCATTGAGGGGAATTTCGAGAATGAAGAGCTAAATGAAACACAAGAAAATTCATTGGTCATGCTGATTGCAGATATGATAATCAAATATAATATATCAGATATTATAGGTCATAAAGATGAATATCAGACGTTATGTCCAGGAAAAAATATATCAATAGAAAATATAAAACAGAAGGTTAAAGATGAACTAATAAAGTTAGCTAAGTAAGTGAAAAAGTTATACACAAAACTGTGGATATAATTGTGGATAAAAGAAAGTATGAAAATAAAAGGAAAGCCTTTGATTATAAGCTTTGGAGTGGTGTGTGAATAAGTAGAAAATAATTGTGGATAACTTTAATGTGTGGATAAAGAACTAAGACTATAAAACACAATATATATTGTGTTGATGAAAAAGCAGCAACAATATACTGAATATTGCATAAAAAAATAATATCTATTAAAATCTATTATTATTAACATAAAAATTAATTTTTTTTCAACAAATTATTCACAAAAAGTGTGGATAAAAAGTGTGGATAATGTGTATAAGTGAGGTAAAAGTAATGGAGTATAATAAAAAAATATATATTGCAGAGTTTATTAAAAGACCAAATAGATTTAATGCAGTAGTTAAGTTTAATGGTGAAGAAATTGTTGTACATGTGCCTAATACCGGCAGGTGCAAGGAAATATTAATACCAGGCTGTAATGTATTTTTAAGAGAAGAGAATAATCCTACAAGAAAAACAAAATTTGATTTGATAGGTGCATATAAGGGTGAGAAAAATATATGTATAGATTCACAAATACCTAATAAGGTTGTTAAAGAGGCTTTAGAAAATAGAAAGATAGAAAAGTTGAAAGATTATAAAAATATATTAAGTGAAAAGACTTTTGGAAATAGTAGATTTGATTAGAATAGCTACGCACACTCTTGAATTTAGTAATGAGTTAGTAGCTAAAATAGTCAGCATATAGAGAAATCTATATGTAGAGATAGGAAAGATACCTATCCAATACTACTTGAATTGCTGGAAAGTCCTAAAGCTAACTAAACCACAACGTAAACATGAAATAAAGTTAAGCGTGAAGGTTACGAAAGTAGAAAAAATTAGTTAGATGGCATAAGGTTAAATCCTAAGTGCTTATATAATGGATAATCAGCAGGTAAGCTCTAAATAGGAGAAACTTCAACGACT
>CAKVFO010000305.1 GCA_934746785.1 uncultured Clostridium sp.
TAATGTAATGTGCTTATATCAGATATTTTGTTGTTAGATAAACATAAATATGTTAAGTTAGTAAGATTTTTAAGTGGTGTAATATCACTTATGTTGTTATAAGCTAAATCAAGGTTTTCATCTAAGCAGCTAAGATTAGCTAAAGCAGAGATATCTGAAATCTTATTATAGTATAATTCAACAATAACAAGGTTTTTAAAAGCAGCTAAAGATGAAATATCAGTGATTTGGTTGTGAGAAGCTTGTAAGTACATTAATTCAGGAATATTTTTTAATGCTTCTAGTGTTGTTAAGTTATTATTTGATAATGTAAGGTCATCAAGGACTGGAAGGTCATGTATACCATCTATTGAATTTAAAATATTGTGATCAAGATATAAACTATATAAGTTATTTAAATTAGAAAGGTCAGGTACAGCAGCTATTTTATTATTTGATAAATTAACATACATAAGATTCTTTAAGTCTTTTAATTGTTCCATACTGTTTACTTGATTGTTTGATAAGTCAAGCTTACGAAGCTCAGTACAATATTGAAGACCTTCAAGAGAAACTATATTATTATCAGGAACTTCTAATATTTCAAAAGATGCCATGTCATCTTTTGTAAGAGTAGAATCAGTATTTTTTTCTAATTTTTCTAAGATTGCACTTCTTAAATGAGTATCAGGAACATCAACAGGGTCAGTGCTAGCAGCTAAAGCATTTACAGAACATACTATTGAAACTGCTAAAGTACATAGAAAACATAACAATAAACTTTTAAATTTTTTCATAAAAATCCTCCTAAATATTTGATTCTATTTTAAGACATGTATTAGATTTTGTTTATAAATAGAATAATTTTTAAGCTGACAATTATTTTCACCCCCCATATATAACAGCTAACTTTAGAATAACATAGTAGTAATAAAATGTTAAATAATGAAATAAGAAGTAAAAGTGTTTTTTTACGACTTTAATTTTTATAGTACTGATTTATAAATTTATGTATTATGTGGTATAATTAAATAATTAGGTATATAAGAGTTGAGGTGTTGATATGAAAGATTTGGAAAAGATTAGCCAATTAGATATTGGGAAATATATAGTCTCATTCAATCTTGATACAGGTAAAATAAGTATTAGAAGAAAAGATGGAAAGAAGATTGATCAAAATAGTGAAAAATTTAAGAAGGATTTAAGCATAATTAAGCAATCAAAAGAGTATATTGCTAATATGAATATAATGCGTCTTGAAATTTCAAGACATGAAAAAAATGTTAGCAAGCAGGAAGAGGACAAACTTTTTGAGTTTACTAATTATTTATTAAATCAAGATAGATAGAAATTAATAAAATAAAGCAGGTGTTTCTATGGTTATGGAATGTATTAATAAAACCTTAGGAAGAATTAGAAAGAAACAGTTATTAGATGATACTATTGAAATTAGGATTAATTCAAAAGAAAAAGTTTTGTTTCAAAGGTATGCTGAAATTAAAGGTTTTAAACTGGAAGATTTAATTAAGACACTTGTTAGAGATGATATTGATAAATTTATTAAAGGTTAATAAAAAGGAGCTGTAGTGCTATAAGTTAAATTTACATTATGTTAGTGAAGTTATAGCACTACAGCTCTTTTTAACCTATAGAGAATTAAAAAGTTTTAATATAACCTTCTGTTTTAAATAAATGTTGGTGGAGTTCTGGATTATTTTTTCAATGAAAGGTATTTACATCCATACTATCTTGTAATACAATATACCATAAAGACTATATTGCATTACAAGATAGAAGAAGGTGAGTGCATGATACCATCTCAAATGCTTAAGGGCATGTTAGAAGGATGTATCTTAGAAATTATTAATAAGAAGGAAACTTA
>CAKVFO010000306.1 GCA_934746785.1 uncultured Clostridium sp.
GTTCTATATGGATTGCCATAGCTTCTAGTTCTTGATTGAAGTTGGTTTAAAGTTTGTCTATATTCAAAGTTATTTGGATCCATATTAGCAGCTGTACTAATGTTTTGTAGTGCAGAATCATACCATCCTTTATTCATATGTACAATTCCATTAAGATAGTACCATTCAGCATTTCTATCAGCTATTCTGCTAAGGATTGCTTCAGCACCTCTAATATCTCTTCTTTGAATACACATTCTAGCTTGTGATAAATCAGCTCCATAATTATAGTTATTGTTTGAATAAGAGCTTGAGTTATTTGAGTAAGAATTTGAATAACTGTTACCTGAATAACTATTGCTGCTGTTTCCATTTATAAGCATATTATATGCTTCGTTAATTTTAGCAAGCTTCTCTTGAGCTAGTTCCTGTAGAGGATTATCTCTAAATTGATCTGGGTGATATTGCTTTACTAATTTTCTATAAGCACTTTTAATTTCATCTTGTGATGCACCAGGCTTTACACCTAGAACCTCATATGGATTCATTTTATTCACTTCCTTTTTTTATATTATATAAATTTAATCTATATTTGAATTATAATTGTTTTAAATCAATTATTCAAATCCATTTTAATTTCTTCAGAAGTTTTATTAAGGTTTTTATCTACAACTTTTGTATACCTGTCCATCATGCCTAAATTAATGATATTATCAAGAATTTCACGATTTTTATTGATAGGAAGAAGCTCTAAAATATCACGACATGTACAAGCACAGTTTATAATACTGAATTCTATTCTGTCTTTAATGGTTTTAAAAAATTTATCAAAGGAAAGATTATCAGTGTTATATAAAAAGTTTATAGGATTAAATTTATCCTTTTCCATATCTTCTTTTAAATCATCTAAAGCATCTATTAAGTATATCCACTTACCTAACGAATAGCCAAAATCATATAACATATTCCTAGTTTCATTAGAATCATTGATGATTGTTTCAGGATAAAGCTCCATGATTCTAGCAACAATTACGCTGAAAGGATGGCAGATTTCATCAATTGATGTAAAGTTTTTTTCTTCTTCCATACGTGAAAGAATATCTAAGTTTTCCTTTATAATATCATTTATCATATTGATTTCAACTTTAAACTTTTTCTTGTAAGGTTTAAGCCCAAAAGAAAATACCTTGCTTTTTAAATCTTTATCATCATTTACATCATCAATAAGCTTGAAAATTGTTAGAGCAATATTCATATTAGCAGCATAGTCTATAGCTTTATTGTCATAGATTATAACTTTCTTTTGAGTTGGATGAGCCATACATACTTTAGGCTCTGCCTTAATTTCTTCTTCAGTAATTGAATCTAATATTAATGCAAGAAAAGTCATATCATAATTTAAGACCATTCTTGGAATTTGTCCAAATTGTTTTTTTATACTAAAACATAAGCCACAGTAATAGGCTTTAAATAAATTATACTCTTTCACCTTAAGTTCAGGTTTAAGAGGAACTACATAACCAAACATTTAAAATCTCCTTATCCTTTAGTTTATAGTTTGAATATTTTTTGTTATTGCTATTATACAAAAGTGTAAGTGTATAAACAATAATAATTTGATGGATTTTGAATATACTAATTTTGAACAAAGAGAAGTTAGTCGAAAATATGAGATAAATAAAATAAAGAAAGGTGGTGAAAACCGCTGCCAATTTAAAAAGACTAACAATATTATAAAACTTGAGAAGCAGATTAAACTTATTTCATGTTTCATGTCTTTAAAAAGTTTATGAGATTTTGGCAGCGGGATAAAGTGGAGATACAAATTGTTACCTCCATAATTTCAGCTGTTTCAGTACTTTCTGGCTCACTAATTGG
>CAKVFO010000307.1 GCA_934746785.1 uncultured Clostridium sp.
GCAATTATAGCAGTTATAGTAATATGGTTCATTTTAGATAAAACTACTTTAGGATATCAATTAAAAGCTGTTGGATTTAACAAGGATGCAGCAGAATATGCAGGTATCAATGTTAATAAAAACGTAGTACTTACAATGATGATAGCTGGTTCTTTAGCAGGACTTGCAGGGGTTGCTCAATACATAGGAAATGCTACTTGTATGCAGATTGGAGTTATGCCTTCTCAAGGATTTGATGGTATAGCAGTTGCTCTTTTAGGTAACAGTAGTCCAATTGGAGTTTTAATATCAGCTTTATTCTTTGGACTTCTATATGCAGGAAAGGGATTCATGACAACTATGACAAGTGTTCCTCCAGAAATAGCAGATACAATAATGGCAATTATCATATACTTTGCAGCAACAAGCATGATATTTGATAAGGTATTAGTTAAATTCAAAAGAAAAAAGAATCTAAAGGCTAAGGAGGAAAAGTAATATGTTAGAAACTCTACAACAAATATTTCCTTATGCAATAGCATACACAGTACCATTACTTCTTACAGCTCTTGGCGCAGTTTACTGTGAAAGAAGTGGTATAGTAAATGTAGGTCTTGATGGACTTATGATAGTTGGTTCCTTCGTAGGTGCTTATACAATAGTACAACTTGAAAACTCAGGAAATGCTTATGCATTATGGATTGGTTTATTTGCAGCTTTTGTAGCAGGGGTAATATTCTCACTATTACATGCCTTTGCCAGTGTAACTTTAAATGCAAACCAAGTTATTTCAGGAACAGCTATTAATATGATAGCAGGAGCTTTAACAGTATTTCTAGCAAGAAATATTACAGGAAGCGGAAACATAAGAATTAAGTTAGGTTTTGTAACTTCAGATGTACCAGTTTTAAGTAAGATTCCAGTAATAGGACCTTTATTTTTCCAAGGTACATACGCAACAACATGGCTTGCTTTAGCAATCTTAATAATAAGTGCAATTGTTTTAAATAAAACTAGCTTTGGTTTAAGACTTAAGGCTTGTGGTGAACATCCACATGCAGCAGATGCCGCAGGTATTAATGTTTATAAGATGAGATATATTGGTGTTATGATTTCAGGTGGTTTAGCTGCCCTTTCAGGAGCTGTTATTATAGTTACTTATGGTGGAGAGTTTAATGGATCTGTTAATGGTCTTGGATTCTTAGCATTAGCAGCTTTAATATTTGGACGCTGGAATCCATTTGGAGTACTTGGAGCAACATTATTCTTTGGATTTGCTTCAACTGTAGCAAATGTATCTGGTATAATGCCAGCACTTTCATCTGTACCTCCAGTATTCTTAAAGATATTCCCTTATATAGCAACTTTAATTGTACTTGTATTCTTCTCTAAGAAAACTAGTGCACCTAAGGCTTCAGGGGAACCATTTGAACCAGGGAAAAGATAAAGTTTAATGAAGGTATGAGGAAAATCTCATACCTTTTAAATTAATTTATCATAGAGACTTATTTATATTTATACCAAAAGCCTCAGGATACATCTCTCTTCTTTTTTTTAGTATTTCACGTGGGTTATAGCCTCTAACATCATCAAGTTCCATAAGCTTTCGGCAGCGTTCCCTTGATTCTTCTAGTGCTTGTTGTATCTCGGAAGGTATATTGTTTCCACCATTGAGATTTTTTAAAGTTTCTAAAGATAATGCTTTCATAATGTTACCTCCTATTTTTAAATTTAAAATAATTTTAAAATATATAATTAAATGCTATATTTCACTTATTCACTGCCTTTAGGCAATTTCACTCACCTTTAGGTGAATTTAACTATAGTGCAACAG
>CAKVFO010000308.1 GCA_934746785.1 uncultured Clostridium sp.
GATGATTGGAAAAATACTGATAATATTGTGAGTTACAGTGAACTATATGATTATTTAAAAGTGGCATGTGAGTATTATATAGAAAATATACCAGAAGATAAAGAAGAAGTTGAGGCTTTGCTTGCAGGAATTAAAGTTACTTATAATATAAAATAGAATTGAATATGAATAGATTAAAAGGAGCTTGTCCAATGGGATAAGCTCCTTAAGCTAATTCAAATTTAGTAACAGCTTTTCTAGTAAGCTGAGCACCAGACTTCTTAGTTAAGGCACCATTCTTAGTTAAGAGAATATTCTTAGAAATTATAGTGTCCATAAGAGCTGTTACTTGATCTTTGTTTAAATCTTTCTTATTACAATCAATTGTACTAGAGATTTTTTTCTGGTATAGCTATAAATGTAGCAGGTTTATTCTTTGGAGCCAGCGAGCTAAAAGCTGCTTCTGATGTAAAGAAAGCTGATAATGTTGTAGATGGAATGAGAGCATTTAGAATACAATATAAACCTAAAGAGGGTATGTTCAGAGCGAACTTTCAGCAAAATGAAATGGTAAGAACTGAATTTAGTGGTAGATATTACCATGGGTGAGCAAGGAAGGAACTAAGAAATGTTCATATTGATATATTAAATTAGGAGTGATACTTATGATGGTAATAAAGACATTTGTTAAAATGATGGAAGATTGGGGCGAAGATGTGGATGACTTCTATATTTCATATGAAGTAGGAATAGGACCAAGTGAAATAGATGGAGCATTTGATGCCTTTTCTTTTGATATAATAAGTCCTAAAAGATTAGAGAAAGTACTAGTAAATGGTGGAGCAATGATTCCAAGGGGATATATAATAACTTGTGATTTTAATGGTAAAGAAATAGAAAATGAAATAAATAAGATTATAAAAAAGTGTGAAGTTGAAGATATGGATGATACATATCATAATATTTCTAAGTTTCTAAGATGGGAAGAAGACAGTATATAAAAAAGCATGTCCCTTCAAAAAAGTGGACATGCTTTTTGTTATGCTAATTCAAACTTAGTAACAGCTTTTCTAGTAAGCAGAGCACCAGATTTCTTAGTTAGAGCACCATTCTTTGTTAAGAAAATATTCTTAGAAATTATGGTATCCATAAAAGCTGTTACTGGAAATATTAATGATCCTCATCACTTTATTAATTTATCACAATGGAAAGGGCAGAGATTTAGATATATTACAGATAAAGCTTGTATTGTAGTAAACAAAGATGGAGAGCTAGTTACAGGATGGTTAAAAGATGAATTTGGAGATATATTAAAGCAAATTTTAAAGGAGGCTAATTAATGGAATTTAAATTTAATGATTATTGTCTATTAAAAAAAGAAAGCATAGGTGAGGCAGAATGCATAGAGATTACTTCTGAGTTAGATAGGTTAAAAACAGAAGAACATTTAATACAATTACGTAAACTATTAAATATGTCAAATAAAGATATGATTAAAATTTGCGAGAAGTGTCCTAATTATGAAAATGAATAGTAAATTGGATATATGTAAATTACCTAAAAGTTGTATGTGAGTATTACATAGAAAATATTCCAGAAGATAAGGAAGAAGTTGAAAATTTACTTGCTGGAATTAAAGATACTTATAATATAAAGTAAAAATAAGAGTTATGATAGATAAAAGGTGCTTGTCCTAAATAATAGAATAAGCTCCTTTTAAATTAAGCTAATTCAAATTTATTAACAGCCTTTCTAGTAAGCCAAAGCACCAGACTTCTTAGTTAAGGAGAGCTATGGTTCAACTATTTTAATAAAGCTTATGGAGC
>CAKVFO010000309.1 GCA_934746785.1 uncultured Clostridium sp.
GAAAAGGCTGCTGAAAGAAGAAATGGGGACAAGCTTGATGATTTGCATAATAGTATAGGATATCATTATAATAGACTTATGGAAAATGTTTCTGACATGAGAAATCTTTACGATAGAAAGATAATACCATATGAAAATATGGATGATACATATAAGACTAAAGCAAAATCCATTTATAGTAAGTATACAAACTTTTTTGAGGATTTACATACTAAGTTAAATAGTTTTGGTGTTGGTACAATTAATTTAGTAAAAGGAATAGGCGGATCTATTTTAGGCTTTATTGGGGATGTGTGGAATTTAGTTAAAGGTGTATTTGTATATGCAGGAGCTGCAATAGGAATAGCATGTACTGCTGTTTTTGGTGATGCTCCAGATTGTTTGAAAGAGTGTAAGAGTAAGGCTGCAAAATATAATGAAACTATATCAGCAATTATTCATGATCCATTTCTAATAGTTGAAGGTTTGTCTCAAGGTGTAAATGATGCTTATGAAGAAAAGGGGATATGTTATGTAACAGGCTATGTAGTAGGAGAAGTAGCACAGCTTATTATTCTAAAAAAAGCTGGTGATAAGATAAAGGGAGTTAAAGGTGCAGATACTGCTGTTGATGCTGAAAAGATGGCTCTTAATTCTCTTGATGATGCTGCAAAGTTTGAAAAGAAGTTTGTTGTTGAGGGGGCGGCAGAAGTAGATATTGATGGAATAAAAAGGGAATTTGTAGCACATAGCAAAATAAATTCAGTTGAGAGCAAGGGTAGTAATGTTAGCGATTTTTCATATTTAAAGCCTGAAAATGAACGTTTATTTACATCTTATGTTGTTGATAAATTTCCAAGATATCATGATACTGAAGCGAAGATACTTGAGGATATTGCTGGACAGATAAAAGACCCTAATATTTTAGGAACAATAAATCTATATTCAGAACTTTCATGTTGTCAAAGTTGTTCTAATATAATATTAGAATTTAGAAGAAAATTTCCTAATATTAAGTTAAATATTTATGTTGAATAAAATAAGGAGGTATGAAGAATGATATTTGAATATGAAGAGTTAAGGGATTGTGTAAGGGAAGATTTTGAAACATTTTATAGAGAAATGAGATTTACAGAGGTACAAGTGATTCCAGCAGTTTTAAATGAGTATGAACATGGTGAAGAGTTTACAGTTACAGAAGAAATTTGTATATATTTATTTTTAGCTGAAATTTATAAAGAGGAAGGATTAAATACAGTGGAGGTAACTAAAAAATTATTTGAACTATTATCTGAAAAAAATATACAAATAGTTAAAGATGACTTGGGTGATAAATATTTGAATTTTAATGATGATTTAGAAAGAATAAAATAAGATAATTAAAGTATACTAGATTCAAAAATAATAATAATAATAATCTAAATTCATAATATTTAGAATTTATAGGATGTAGTAAAATAGGTATTCTTATAAAGAAATGATACTGCATAATTTTAACAATGAAGTAAGAAGATGAAATGAACTAGCTGAAAGTTGAGTAGGCTAGTTCATTGTTTTTTAGTAGTTGAACAGATGACAACATCTGATAAAGGACTTCCTAGCTAATTAAGACTAGTGACTTCAGAAACCAGTAAAACTAGGATAAAAGATATGTTTAGGTTGAAAGATAAGGAAATCCTAGGTTCAATAATTCCACTTAAAAGTTAATGGAATTCAGAACATATAATATGTAGTAGAAAATCATTGAAAAATAAAAAGAATTGATAGAATAGAACATAATAATAAGATAGCTG
>CAKVFO010000310.1 GCA_934746785.1 uncultured Clostridium sp.
AACTCCCAAGGAAAATACACTATTGTTAAAAGAACGTCTTGCGTCTGCATTCTAAATCCACTCCCAATACAGAAAAACTCCCAAGAAAAATACACTATCATTAAGAGAACATCTTACTTCTGCATTCTAAATCCACTTTCAATACAAAAAAACTCCCAAGAGAAATATACTATCTCTAAGAGAAAATCCCACTCCTGCATTCCGAGTCCACAATCCTGCAAAATAAGATGAAGAATCGTACACTTAAGTAACGGTTTTGTTGACCTGTGTACTATTTAACATTATAATCATAAGTAAAATATACAATAATGTTCAATAATGTATAAAATAGTAATTTAAATATAAAAGATAGGGGGAGAAAAATGAGAGGAAGATGGTTAAGCTTAAATGAAGAAGTTTTTGATAAGGAAAAAAGAAGAGCTTTAAAAACTATGACTAATGGGTTAGATATGGCTTTTGTTTGGATTGGGCTCATTGAGCTTGCAGCAGAGATTAATGATAATGGACTTATATATATAAGAAAAAATGAACCCTATACTGTAAAAACCTTAAGCAGAAAGCTAAATTTATCAGAAGATCTTATTGAGCTTTCTTTAAAGAAGATGATTGAACTTTCTATTATTAAGATATATGACAGTGGGATTATTAAGTGCTTTAATTGGAGGTGTTCTAAAGTTTTGAAGGGCAGTAAAGGGGAGGAAATTTATGAAAATCCCTATACTTTCATCTGATGTTACGCAGATGTTACGCTAATGTTACGCTGATGTTACGCAAATGTTACGCTGATGTTACGCTAAAGTTACGCAAATGTTACGCTAAGTTTTGAAAAAATAGCCAAGAAAAAGAGGTGCATATTCTTTCTTCTTGGCTATTACATTATATATTATTTATTATAAACTTTGATATAACCCTTCATGAAAAATTCAAAGTCCCAAAAGTGCATTGTCTTTTTAAATAGTTCAATAACCTCTTCATCATTTAATTTATCAACTGGATAATCAGCTGAGGTTAGTAGAGATTTGAATTTTTCTAGGTTATAAGAAACTTCTTGTAGTTCAAAGTCATGAGAAACAAGTCCAGATTCTTTTAATAGGTCATAATTATCTTTTTTCATGGAACTGCTATTCATATCACTTCCATTTAACATATCTAGGGCTACATTGAATGTATTAGAAATTTTTATAGCTACATCCATTGGAGGGATGCGTTTTCCTTTTTCATAGTTTAATAAGGAGTATCTTGAAATTCCGATTTTATCAGCGAATTCTTGTTGTGTTAGTTGATTATTTAATCTAATTTTTTTTATATTTTCTGCTATGTTCATAGTAAATTATCTCCTTTCTTGTGTAAAATTATACATAAAAAGTTTCAAAAAGTAAACAATTGGTAACAAATATGAAACAAAATAATGTAGAAATCTTTAGTATATTTTTATGATGTGCAACAAAATGTTGACAGTTGTTAAAGCAAAAATTATAATTGGAAATATAAAGATAAAATGTGCTTAGATGTAAATTTTAAAAGGGTATTTTTAAAAAGGAGGATGAAAAATGAGAAAAATGTTGCAATCTAGATTGAAGGTTGAGAGAGTAAAGGCTGGAATGACTCAAGAAGAGTTATCTAAGGCAAGTGGAGTTAGTAGAAATATAATTTCTAAGGTGGAAAATGGGGATCTGTCTAGTATTACTTATGGGAAGTTGGAAAAGCTGTCAAAGGTATTTGAATTATCACCAAAAGAGTTATTCTTTGAATAAGGTTTTAAGG
>CAKVFO010000311.1 GCA_934746785.1 uncultured Clostridium sp.
AAACCAATACTTTTAAAGTATTTATTGTCTAATGTAGTTTCTAGAATTGGACTACTGGATATCCTCCAGTAGCCTTTTCTTGTATTGGCATGTTCCCATGCTTTATATTTGGGAACTCCAAGTTTTACAAGATTTTTGAATTTTGTTTTTATTCTTTTCCATTGTTTCCATATACATGCCCGTAATCTTCTTCTAATCCATTTGTCTAATTCTACTAGCTTTCACTTAGCGTTAGCTATTCCAAAGTAATTTATCCATCCTTTGATAGAGTCATTTAATTTAAGTAATCTTAAATCAATAGATATTCCTCTATTTCTGTTTGTTATGAATCTTATCTTTTCTTTAAATCTTTTAATTGAGTTCTCATGTATTCGTATTTTGGCTCCGCCCTTAACGAAATAGAATGAGAACCCTAGGAACTTTCTTTTACTTACAATATCAACTGCACTTTTATCTCTGTTAACTTTTAATTTAAGTTTTCCTTCGATAATTCTTGTTATAGAATTCATTACTCTAAATCCAGCTTTCTTACTTTTAACATATATATTGCAATCATCTGCATATCTACAAAATTTGTGTCCTCTTTTTTCAAGTTCTTTATCAACATCATCTAACATTATATTTGCTAGTAATGGACTAAGTGGTCCCCCTTGCGGTGTTCCTTCTTCGCTTGATACTTTGATTCCGTTAATTAAAACTCCACTTTCTAGATATTTTCTTATAAGCTTTAGTAGTCTCTTGTCCTTTATCTTCCTTTCAAGTTTTGCCATTAAAATATCATGGTTTACCTTATCAAAGAACTTTTCTAAGTCCATGTCTACAACCCACTTATATCCTTGATTTATATATATTTCAGATTGTTTTATAGCATTCTTTGCACCTCTATTAGGCCTAAAGCCGTAACTACTTTCAGAGAAAGTAGGCTCATATATTTCACTAAGTACTTGTGCAATTGCCTGTTGAATCATTCTATCTTGTACTGTTGGTATTCCTAATAATCTTACTCCGCCATCTGGCTTCGGAATTTCAACTCTCCTTACTGGAGATGGATTATATTTTCCTTCTAGTAGTTTAGATTTAACTGTTACCCATGTCCTTTTGACATGCTCACGAAGTTCATCGGTCTTCATGCCATCAATTCCATGGCTACCTTTATTTCTAATTACTCTATACATTGCTTCAAGCATGTTATTTCTTTCAAGCACATCTTCGAGTAAACTACTAGTATCAAGTAATTCATCGTTTACGCTTTCCCTATTTAATAAATCTACAGTTTTACTCTGCATCTTCTGTTTATCTCGAACTTCCATTTCTACCTCCACAGCAAGATTCCTTATCGGAATTTCTGCTTTCTTCATAATTTATAGATTTATCAAAGTTGTAAACCTCTAATGTTCAGTCCTTCCCTCTGTTATCGCGATTAACTCGGGTACTATGACTTCTGCTGACTTCTGATAATTCAGCTATATATCACTATATAGGTTATCAATTTCGAAATTTCATCTACTTATTGATGTATTATCAGACCTCCCCAGGTAAGAACATGCACTTTCACTTCATCTATCTGCCACATTTACTTAGTCTATTTCGGATAGTTATAGGGCTTCACTTTGTATTGCAAGCTTACCCATAGACTTAAGCCTCAGATGTGATTTGTGTTCCTCAGACCAAAGCTTTGCTGCCAACTTCCTTCAGATTCCACCTCACGATGGACACCCTTGTCTTAAGCTATACGGTTGGCACTATCAGCCCCCGTTAC
>CAKVFO010000312.1 GCA_934746785.1 uncultured Clostridium sp.
GTTCAAAGGATGGCCATAAAGTATTATCAGTAGGATTTTTCATTGATAGTAATGAAAGAATTTCTTGTAGTATTAAACTAAATAAGCGTATTAGTACTTCTGTTAATACAAAGGATAAGAGAACAGCAATTTCAAGAATGATTGAAAAACAAAAAATATTGCTAAAAAAGAAGAAAGATTTTCAGTCCTCGTTATACTATAAATATATAGATTTATTAAGTAAAAATAAATTTAAATCTATTGATTTTACAGTTTAATATTCTAATTATTTTGGGCTTAATATTTTGCTTTTTAAGGGAGAGGGAAAAATGAATAATAAGCTATTAAAAGGAATTTTAATGATAATTATTATATTAGAAGTCTTGATTTGTACAGATTTATTTAAAGAAGAAGTTTATGCTTCTGAAGATGTAGTGAAAACAATTATTGAAAATTATGTAAATGAGGATGCGTATGGGGATATAAACAACATCAGCACTTGTAATTTTCAATTTCAAAAATACAACTATGCAGCTTCAAATAGTTCTAAAGTTTGTAAAGATCTAAATGATGCTGCTCAATATTTAAAAGAAGAAATGGTGAAGAGAAAAGAGGAGATAGTACTTAGTGTAAAGGTAGAATATTATTATGGCATTAGTAATGAGATTTTTAGAAGGGCTGTAACGGATTATGAAAACTTAAGTTCAAGTGAAGGAGATTATCTTATGAAAAACTTCTCAAAGTATTCTTGTTCAATAGAGATATCAGATGATGGATGGATTAAATTTATATATACAAATGAATATCTTACAACAAAATCACAAGAACAGCAGGTTGATAATGAAGTTAAAAGGGTGTTAAAAGAATTAGGTATAAAAAATGAGGCTGGAATAAGTAATATGAGTGAATATGGTAAAGTTAGAATTATTCATGATTATATAGTTAAGAATATATTTTATGATTATGACTACAAAAATTATTCAGCATATAATGCCATAATAGATAAAAACGTAGTATGTCAGGGCTTTGCATCGCTAGCATATAAAATGTTTAAAGAAGCAGGAGTTAAGACAAGAATTATTACTGGATGGGTTAATAAGGGAAGTAGTCATGCATGGAATATAGTTCGTATAGATGGTCAGTGGTTCAATATTGATACTACTTGGGATGAAAATTTATCAACTAGAGATAAGATGAATTTAAATTATGATTATTGCTTAAAGAATGAAGAAGATTTTTCAGGACATTACAAAGATGATAAATATAAGGATGATGAATTTATTAGAAATCATCCAATAAGTAATAAATCATATCCGTTATTTACTGCTTCAAAAGAAGACGCTAATTATGATGGTGCTATAGATATAGAAGATTTAGCTATACTTGCTAATGCATATAACATAGATAATTCATCTAATAAATGGAATAGTCGTTATGATATTGTTGAAGATAATATTATTGATATATATGATATTGTTGCCTTATCTAGCAAAATATCAGATTAGATTATAATTGCAATAAAATTCAATATATTAGTTATAATGAAAAAAAGTGTTGGCATTAATATTCAAAATAGGGAAATCCCTTACATATGTGTTTTAATTTGTGTTATTATGTTAATAATAAATAGTATGATTAATTTAATATGAGGTTTGAAATGGCAATTTACACAATAACAATATATTTTTTACTTCTTATATTGGTATTACTATTTTTCTATGGAGCAAATAAAAAACATAAAAAGAGATAAATTAAGGCTATCTATTTATCAATCAATAC
>CAKVFO010000313.1 GCA_934746785.1 uncultured Clostridium sp.
GCCTGGTGCGACAAATCTTAAAAAAGATAAGAAGGTTATAGAGACAGTTAAAAAGTTTAATGAAGAAGGAAAGCTTGTGGCAGCTATATGTGCTGCACCAATAGTTTTAGCTGAAGCTGGAATTATTCAAGAAAAGAATGTGACGTCTTATCCAGGTTTTGAAGATGAACTTAAAGGATGCAATTATAAAGAAGAAAAAGTAGTTGTTGATGGAAATATTATTACAAGCAGAGGTCCAGCTACTGCTATGGAATTTGCTTATAAGTTGTTAGAAGTACTAGGAAATGAAACTTATAATGACTTGAAAAAGGGTATGTTATATAATATTTAATAGTAAGGTAAGGTTCCTGCAAAAGATGTTTTTGCAGGAATTTCCATGTAATTGAGTAGAGAGGAGAATTGAAATTGAGAGAAAGATGGATGGTTACAAATAGAAAGACAGAGTTTGAAAAACTTAATAGTGAAATGAATCTTCATCCATTAATTTTGAGATTGCTTGCTAATAGGAATATATCGTCAAAAGAAGAGGCGGAAAATTTTTTGAATGGTACTATTAAAGATTTATTAGATGGAAATCTAATGAAGGGTATGATTGAAGGAGTTAAAATAGTCAAAAAAGCTATAGAATCAAAAAAGAAAATAGTAATCTATGGAGATTATGATTGTGATGGTGTGTGTAGTACTACAATATTATATAAAACTTTTAAAAGTTTAAATGCTAATTTTATATATTATATTCCAGATAGAGAAGATGAAGGTTATGGAGTTAATAGTGATAGAATAAGAAAGTTAAAAGATGAAGGTGCAGAACTTATTATTACATGTGATAATGGAATTTCTGCTTTTGAACAGACTGAGCTTGCAAAAGAATTAGGATTAACTATGGTTATAACAGATCATCATGACATACCTTATATAGAAGAGGAAGGAAAGAAAATCTATCATGTACCAGAGGCAGATGTTGTTATAAACCCAAAACAAAAGGATTGTCCTTATCCTTTTAAAGAATTATGTGGGGCAGGTATAGCTTTGAAATTTTCTCTATGTTTATTGAAAAGTATGCATAAAGATATTCATGAATATAAAGAACTTTTACAATATGCTGCTATGGCAACTGTATGCGATGTTGTAGAGCTAAAGGGTGAAAATAGAATAATTCTTAAAGAGGGATTAAAAGTTATTAATTCCACAGAAAATTTAGGATTAAAAGCTTTAATAAAAGAAACAGGTCTTGAGGGTAAGGAAATTGGTGAATATCACTTTGGTTTTGTATTAGGACCGACAATAAATGCTACAGGGAGATTAGAAACTGCAAATTTATCTGTTGAACTTTTAATAACTAAAGATGAAAAAGAAGCTGAAGAACTTGCAAAAAGATTATTTGATTTGAATAAGATAAGACAGGATTTAACTTCTGAAAGTGTAGAGAGGGTTATTGAAAATATAGAAAAAGAATATAATAAAGAGGATAAAGTTATACTGGTATATGATGGAGAAATTCATGAAAGTATAGCAGGAATTGTAGCAGGAAGAGTAAGAGAGAGATTTAATCTTCCTACAATTATAATGACAAAGGGAAAGGATATGCCTAAAGGTTCTGCGAGAAGTATTGAGGGATACAATATGTTTGAAGAACTTAATAAATGTAAGGATTTAATTGAAAAGTTTGGGGGACACCCTATGGCAGCAGGATTGTCTGTAAGAGAAGAAAATCTTACAGCATTGAAAAAAGCTTTAAATGAAAAA
>CAKVFO010000314.1 GCA_934746785.1 uncultured Clostridium sp.
TAAGCTCATTCCTGACTTAAACAAGTCTACTATCATATCCTTATATTCTTGATCATATCTTCTGCCCTTTCCCATAATGGACACATCCTTTCTTAACTAAATAATATTTTACTTAGTTCGACTTAATGTGTCCACTACTTTATACTAACACCAATGCTGTAGTTTCAAGTTGTATTTCCTATACAACAAATGGAGCTGCAATTATATCATCTTCTAGCCAGTATGGAAGTTTTTCAAAAGATGGATTAGCTATAGGTGCTAGATTTGCTGAAAGTAATAAGGTTAAAGCTTTAACTGTTAATGCTTACAGCAACAGTAGTATAGTGATATCAGGGGGAGGTAATGCAGAAAAACCTTCAGAATCGGATAAGCCTGTAAATCCTCCGGTAGAAGAACCTTCAAAGCCATCAGGAGATATATCCAAGTTAAAGATTTTTTATTACTTTACAGGGGATGGAGCAGAGGCTTTCCAAGGTTCAATATATGGAGGAATATCTTATACAAGAGCACCTTGGTATGTATCTTTAGATGGCAGGGCAAAAATTTCGGTTAAAAAAATGAGTAACTTAAGTATAGCAAAGAGCGATTGGTCAAACTTTGATCAAAGCAATGATTATTCTTACAATGATGCTTCAAAGGTAATTGTATATTATGATGGAGTTGTAGTTAGTAGAAAAGCTTTTTAGTGTTATAAAAGAATAAAATTATATAAGAAGAGGAGATAAGAGGATATATCAAAGGTGAGATTTTGGTATATCCTCTTTTGCATTATAAAAAATATATATCATATATATATTATAAATAATTAAAATTAGGAGCATTTTTATGGGGAAAAATAGTAGTCTTCAAGAAAAAGAAAATATGAATTTAAGTGAAATAATAAAAGAAAAAGAAATAGATAAGGGTAAGAAGAATTTTATTCTGACATACTTAAAGGAGAAGAAAAACTCAGTTTTACTATTAACACTAAGTACTGCAATTTTAATAGCATTAGTATTATCAATCTATAGTTTAGTAGGATACACAAAGTAAAATATGTAATAACAAAAGAAGATAAGGTTACAATATAAGTATAATTGAAGTTTTATATAAGTTTTTAATAAAAACTTGAGAATACAAAGGAGGAAAGAAAAATTTGAGTTTTTTAGAATTAGAGAATATAAATAAGTATTATGAGATAAATAATAGTTCATGTCATATATTAAAAAATGTAAATCTATCTTTTGAAAAGGGGGAAATGGTATCTATAGTAGGGGAGTCAGGAAGTGGCAAATCTACAATGATGAATATAATAGGAGGTCTTGATTCTAAATTTTCAGGAAATCTTTTTTTAGATGGAGAAGACGTAAAAAAGTTTTCTAAAGAAGAACTAGATTGCTATAGAAAGAATAAGATTGGATTTATATTTCAAAATTGCAATTTAATATCTCATTTATCTATTCTTGATAACGTTACAATTGCATTAAGACTTTCTAATGTAGGAAAAGAAGAAAGAAGAAATATGGCTATTAAAGCATTAAAGGAAGTAGGGCTTTTGGAGCATTTAAATAAAAAACCAAATGAACTTTCAGGAGGACAAAAACAGAGAGCAGCTATTGCTAGAGCATTAATAAATAACCCGGAAATTATAGTGGCTGATGAACCAACTGGTGCGTTAGATAAGGATACAACTGAACATATTTTATCAATAATAAGAAGTATAGCAAAGAAAGGTAAGCTTGTAATAATAGT
>CAKVFO010000315.1 GCA_934746785.1 uncultured Clostridium sp.
TAAATTTTTTGAAAGAAATGACTTTTGAACTTGTAAGCAATATTTTTGGCATGTTAAGTTATGAATATCATGGCCTTGTAGAAAATCCAGACGAAACAGTAAAAGAAAATATACAATCAATTTTGATAATAAAAGCAATATTGAGCCCAACGTCTAAAGGAGAGGTTGAAATTCGAGATAGAGTCCTTTTAGGTATATGGGAAGATATTAAAGCTGATTTTAATTCTGAAGTTATTAATGGAAATCCATATACTGCATCTAGATATGTTTATAATCTTGCAATAGAGATAGGAAGTCTATTCTATGGAGCCGGTGAGCTGAAAGCAGCAGCTGGTATAAAGAAAGCTGATAATGTTATTGATGGAATGAGAGCTATAGATAAAGTAAGCGATGTTAAAAAGTTATCTAATGGAGAGCTATGGTTTAATTACTTCAATAAGGTTTATGGAGCAGAAAATGTTGAGTGGACTTCTAAAGTTTTTGAAGGTAATGCTGGATTAAGAGAAAGAGTATTTGGTAATATAGAGAAGAGTAGACTTGCTAGAGAAAGTTCAAATTATAGTGGCTTTGCTAAGTTTGAAAAGAAGTTTGTTGTTGAGGGGGTTACACAAGCTGAAAGATTAATTCCAGGGACTCCAGGAGTAGTTACTGGTGGTAATTCAACTAAGCTTGGTAAAAATATAATGGAATCAATGGGATTAAAAAGGTCAACTAAATGGACAGGGTATCAAGCACAACACATAATTCCAGCGGAAATGGCAGATAATCCAATACTTAAAAAAATAGGAATGAACTTAGATGATGCAACAAATGGTATATTACTAAGAACACCAGATGCTGAATTAAGTGCTATGTCAAGACATAGAGGATATCACTCAGTATATAATGATGTAGTAAGAAATCAATTGAATAATATGGATATCAATCAGAGTGTAGATGTACTACAAAGGCAGGTTTTAGACTTGCAGAGTGATTTAAGAAAACTACAAGAAAGCGGATTACCATTGTATCCAAGTCAAGGAGCAACGGTAGACTTGTGGGAAAGAAGTTTAAATAGAATTAGAAAGTAATAGTTAAGGAGGATTTTAAATGGATAATTCTAAAAATGAATATGTATATAAATTGCTCTATAGCGAAAATAAAAAAGATATTATAGATGAGATTAAAGGTATAACAGATTCTGAGTTATTGCATATAATAGCAGGAAATTATAACTGGGATAATGGTTTTGAGATTCCATATAATATAATAAATAATAAGAATTGTGATTTAGGGACTGCTTTAATGATTTTTTATGACGCTGATGGATATAGAGTTTTAGAAAATAGGGAAGAACTAAAAAATCCCAATTTAAAAGAATGGGCTATCTTTATTTCAGAAATAGAGGAACAAATTTTAAATAATCAATTTAAAGTAAATCACATTAAGTTTATACCGCCATTAACTAAGGTTCAAATTTTTAAATTGAAAAAGAATAATCCCAATATAGCTAAGGTGTTTATAGAAGAATCTGATGGTGATGTAGTAGAGATACCTAATATTTAATAGTGAATGCATAATAAAGAATTGGGTGACTGCATAAAAATAATTAATGCTAGAATATAGATAAATAAGCAAAAGTAAGAACAATTATCACTGCATAATTTTAATAATG
>CAKVFO010000316.1 GCA_934746785.1 uncultured Clostridium sp.
TTCTAGAACTTCATAATGAGTTACAGCGCTTCTCCCCCCTTCAACTATGCCCATCTTTAATCTATCTTTTTTATTTCTTCCTATCGCTTTATCAATTGTTCCTTTATCTTCCTTTAATCTTCCCTCAACAATGGCATAATATTCTCTTTTCATAGAATGATTTCTTAATTGTTCAGATAAAAAATTATGTGAATTATCATTTTTTGCTACAACCAAAATACCACTAGTATCTTTATCAATTCTATGAACAATACCTGGCCTAACAACTCCATTAATTGTAGATAAATCTTTACAATGATATAACAGTCCATTTACTAATGTTCCACTATAATTCCCCGGTGCGGGATGAACTACCATGCCTTGTGGTTTATTCACCACAATTACATCTGAATCTTCATATACAATATTTAAAGGTATATTTTCTGCTTCTGCTTTTAGCATTAGAGGTTCTGGAATTGTTACTTTAACCTCGTCATATATCCTTAATTTATAATTACTTTTTACACATCTATCATTAACTAGTATATTTCCCTTTTCAATTAATCCTTGAAGATAAGAACGTGACTGATCTGAAAAAACTTTTGCAAGATATTTATCAATCCTTTCACCTTTGAAATTTTCTTCAATTGTAAAAATAGTTTCTTCCATGCTTTTTACTACACCTCAAAATCTTTTTATTCCATAACATTATAATATAATGAACTCTTTTTCTCAATTTAATTTTCCTTGAAAAACAAAAAGGTTACTGTAAATAAAATATTTACAGTAACCCAAATATACTTTTTTATTATTCTTCATCACTATGTGCAAAAAAGCTCTTTATTTCATCCATATCATTTATTTCATTTTCTTCTTCTTCTTTTTCAAATGAAGATATTGTTTCTTCATTTATTTCTATATCTTTAACTTCAACATTTTCTTCTATTGGAGTTGCAATACTATAGTTTTTATTGAAATCTTTTTCTAAATCTTCAAAAGTTTCTAATTGAGTAGTAATAAAGTTTCTATATTTAGCTCTAAATTTAATAAATTCTTGTTTTACCCTATCAAATTCAGCATTGATTTCTATCACATCATTATGAGCTTTATCTAAAATCTTTTGAGCTGTCTCATTTGCATTTTTTATTATCATTTCTGCTTCTTTTTGAGACGATGATTTAGCCTGTTCTGCAGCATTTTGAGCTAATACTAAAGTATTTTGAATTGTACTTTCTATCTTTGAATAATGTTCTACCTTGTCTGTAGCAACAGCTAATCTTTCCTTAAGTTTTGTATTATCTCTATATAACTCTTCATAACTTTCTACTACTTCATCTAAGAATTCATCAACTTCTTCAGGTACATACCCTCTTAAGCCTCTCTTAAATTCTTTATTGTTAATATCCATTGGTGTAAGTTTCATAAGTTTCACCTCTACTATGTATATTTTTTTATTAACACCTTAAATTTTCCACTCTTGCTATTACCAATAATATCTTTTAAAATAAATTTTCCTTGCCCCCGTATAGTAATTCTAGAACCTATTTCAATCATAACAGACTTATTGCTTACTGTATTATAATTAATAAGCACCTTTCCTTCTTCAATCATGCTTTGAGCTTTCCCTCTAGAAACATTAGCTAATTTAGCAACAATTGAAT
>CAKVFO010000317.1 GCA_934746785.1 uncultured Clostridium sp.
ACATATCAGAAAGCCAGTTATAATCAGTGCTCGCTCTCAAAATATTATCTATTGTTTCTATATGTTGTTTTGCAATAAATCTTTCACTTGTTTTAAACTTAGTAATCCTAGCATCTACAATAAAGTATTCCCCACATTCTTTTGTATCTGGTACTTGTAAAGAAGTTTCATCAACAGCTATGGTGATATTTTTTGCCTTGCTTAAGTTGTTTGTATCCTTTAAAATTGTAGATTTTTACATTTTTTATTTTTTTCTTAAGTTGACGGCATTGAGTGCACGCCATGCTGGGCGTACAATAAAACGAAACTAGAATAAAATCCTAGTTTCGTTTACAATCTATTCTTTATATTTTTTTACTTCATCAAGAATATTCTTATAAAATTCATCAATGCTTTCATTTTCTTCCAAAATCATGACTTCTATTGCATCATTGATATTATCCATTGTATAAATATGAAAATCTCCCTTTAATATTGCATCTTCAACTTCTGGTTTTAATACAATATCATCTTTATTACGTTCAGGTACTAGTACACCTACATTTTTTGTTATACTTTTCAATCTACATGCCTTAAAAAATCCTTCAATTTTTTCATTTACTCCGCCTATAGGCTGGACTTCTCCAAATTGATTTAAAGAACCTGTTACTGCAATATTTTGTCTTATACCCCTTTTACTTAAAGCTGATAACATACAAAGCATTTCTGCAACTGATGCACTATCTCCATCAATATTTCCATAAGTCTGTTCAAAACTCAAATGAAAATTTATTGGAAGTCTCTTATATGGATCTATAATATTAGATAGTAATCCTGAAAGTATATTAATAGACTTTCTATGAATACTTCCAGATAAATTACTTTCCTTTTGAATATCAATAATTTTACCTTCCCCAACACATGCTACACAAGTTACTCGCATAGGTTTTCCAAAACTATAGTATCCTGAATTTAATACCGCCAATCCATTAATACTTCCTATTCTTTTTCCCTCAACAGAAAGTATTATTCTATCATCTTTATACATATCCATAATTTCATTTTCAATAAGTTCTTCTTCATATATAATATCACTTATCTCTTTATTAGTTATTTTCTTTATATTTTTACAATTACTTTTTAACAAGACAAGAACCTTATCAATATATCTTTCTTCAAGAGTTATTTTATTTCTATTACTTGTTAATCTAGACATATATTTGATAATCTCTTTAACTGCACTGTCACTTATATTTTTGATTCCATACTTTTCAGCTCTTTTTTCTACATATCTCTTTACATCTTCAATACCAAACTCATTTATTTGAAATTCCTTAGGTATTTCTACTCTCAAAGAAAATAAATTTTTAAAATCTTCATCTGCATCATAAAGAATATCATAGCTTTCATAATCACCTATTAATATGACTTTAACATTTACAGGTACTGCATCTGGTTTTAAACCACTTATAGACAATATATCTAAATAATTTTTTCCTGAATCAATTCTTACTTTTCCTGTTAACAATGCTTTCTTTAAAGAATAATAGCTATATACATTTGATACAAGCTGACTTAACCTTATTATTATACATCCTTCATTAGCTTTAATAAGATTTCCTGGAGTTATTAAAGATAGCTCACTTATATAC
>CAKVFO010000318.1 GCA_934746785.1 uncultured Clostridium sp.
GGATATGTTAATGTAGGGTATACTGATTCAACCTTTTTTATATAGGCTCCTTTTTGAATTATATTCTTAAAATTTGGCAGCTTATCTAAATCATTTAAATCATTAGAGGAAACTGCATCAAATGATATAATAATTAAATATTTACTTTTCATATTATCTCCCAATTCTATTTCATATTAATATATATTATCAATGTTACGTATATTAAAGTATTCCCAAATTTAATCAATAAAGTTTTCCACCAACATTTATTTAAAACAGATACCTATATATACAATTTGAAGTCTAAGCACTACAAAGTGGCTGACGTCACGCTTTTCAGCGCAGGAAGCCACTTTGTTATAACCTGTCAAAAGGTTCTAAAAGCAAAGTAATTTCCTATACGTTAAAAAATCCGCACCTTAAAGATGCGGATTTCACTTATTTTCTATCTTTCTTTTGCTTTAATATATCCAGCAGCTGTTAAGTATTCAGCAGATAAAACTCCGCCTCCTGCAGCTCCTCTTAAAGTATTATGAGAAAGACCTATAAACTTATAATCATAAACCTTATCTTCTCTTAATCTACCCATGCAGATTCCCATACCATTTTCATAGTTCTTATCTAATTTTGGTTGTGGTCTGTCTGGTTCTTCCATATACTTAATCATTTGCTTTGGTGAACTTGGAAGATTTGCTGCTAATTCTGGTGCCTTAAAGTTATTCCATGCATCAATGATTTGTTGTTTAGTTGGCTTCTTCTTAAACTTAACAAATACTGCAGCTAAATGTCCATCTAAAACTGGTACTCTTAAACATTGAGTTGTTATAACTGGACCAGCTGAAGGAACTATCTTGCCATCTTCTATTTCACCCCAAATCTTTAATGGTTCGTTTTCGCTCTTTTCTTCTTCTCCGCCAATATAAGGAATTACATTTCCAACTATTTCAGGGAATTCCTTAAATGTTTTTCCTGAACCTGAAATTGCTTGATATGTACAAGCTAAAACTTCAACTGGTTCGAATTCTTTAAGTGCTGTTAGTGCTGGAACATAACTTTGAATTGAACAGTTTGGTTTAACTGCAATAAATCCATTTTTAGTACCAAGACGCTTCTTTTGAACATCTATAATCTTAGCATGTTCACCATTTAATTCTGGAATTAACATAGGAACGTCAGGTACGCCTCTATTAGCTGAGTTATTTGATACTACTGGTGTTTCTGCCTTAGCATATCTTTCTTCAAGAAGCTTAGTTTGTTCTTTGTCTAAAGAAATAGCACAGAATACAAAGTCAACCTTGCTGCATACTGCTTCAACATCATCAGCATCCATTATAACCATTTTCTTAACATTTTCAGGAATTGGAGTTTCCATCTTCCATCTTCCTTCTACAGCCTTTTCGTAAACTTGACCAGCTGATCTTTTACTTGCTGCTAAAACTGTGACTTCAAACATTGGATGATTTTCTAAAAGACATGCAAATCTTTGTCCAACCATTCCTGTTGCCCCTATAATGCCCACTTTTAACTTATTACTCATTACATTATCACCTCAAACTTGTATTTGTGTTGTTTACTAC
>CAKVFO010000319.1 GCA_934746785.1 uncultured Clostridium sp.
ATGAAGAGTTTTAATGAGCTTGAAGAAGAATTTGACATTATTGTAATAGAAGGTGCAGGTAGTCCTGCTGAAATAAACTTAAAAAGTGATGATATAGTAAACATGGGCCTTGCTAAGATGGTTGATGCACCTGTACTATTAGTTGGAGATATTGATAGGGGAGGAGTATTTGCAAGTCTTGCTGGTACTATGCTTTTATTAGATGATGATGAAAAAGAAAGAGTAAAGGGCACTATTATAAATAAGTTTAGGGGAGATGTAGAAATACTAAAGCCTGGTCTTGTACAGCTTGAAGAAATCATTAATGTTCCTGCTATGGGTATTGTACCATATATTAATGTGGATGTGGATGATGAAGACAGTTTAAGTGATAGATTTACAAGAAAGGATAAGGCTGAAATAATTGATATTGCAGTAATTAGAACTCCTAGAATTTCTAACTTTACAGATTTCAATGCATTAGAATATATAGATGGAGTAAGTTTAAGATATGTAGGAAGCGTTAAAGAACTAAAGAATCCAGATCTTATAATACTTCCTGGAACAAAAAATACCATGGGTGACTTATCATGGCTTAGGGAAAGTGGTTTAGAAGCTTCTATATTAAAGCATGCATCTAAGGATAAGCCAGTTATAGGTATATGTGGAGGTTATCAAATGCTTGGAACTGTTTTAAAAGATCCTTTAAAGGTAGAGCATGGGGGAGTAATGTCTGGCCTTGGACTTTTAGAGCAGGAAACTACTTTTGAAGGTGAAAAGACTACTACAAGAGTTTCTGGAAAGCTGAATGAAGTAGATGGAATTTTTAAAGACTTGTCCAGTGTTGAATATGAAGGCTATGAAATCCATATGGGTAAAACTACTAATAATAAAACTATTGTTAATAATAAAAATATTTATGGTTCATATATTCATGGCCTTTTTGATAAAGAAGAAGTTTCTAAGATAATAATTGAGGCACTTTTAAAGAAGAAAGGAAAGTCTATAGAGGAGCTTAAAACTTTTGATATGAATAAGTATAAAAATGAACAATATGATATTTTAGCTTCTGAGGTAAGGAAAGCATTAGATATGGATAAAATATATGAGATTATGAATTTATAAGGAGATGTTAAAATGAAAAATGAATTAGGTCTTGTTCATATATACTGTGGAGATGGTAAAGGAAAAACAACTTCTTCTGTAGGGCTTACAGTAAGAGCATTAGGTTCTGGTCTTAGAGTAGTATTCTGTCAATTTTTAAAATCAGGAAAAAGCTCTGAACTTAATATTTTAAAATCTCTTGATAATTTAACTTTTATATCTGGAGAAGGCGTTAGGGGATTTGTCTGGAGTATGAGTGAAGAAGAAATTAATAAAGTTAGAGATATGCATAATGAAATGCTTGATAAATGTATTGATTTATGTAAATCAGGAAAATGTGATATGCTTGTACTAGATGAAATTATGGCTGCTGTTAATTTAAATGCAGCAGATTATGATAAATTATTAGATTTTTTAAGAAACAGACCTGAAAATGTTGAAATAGTTATGACTGGACGTGATCCTAAGGA
>CAKVFO010000320.1 GCA_934746785.1 uncultured Clostridium sp.
GAGTACGAAACTGGATGGGGTAATCCTATTACTACTAAAGCAATGATTGATAAAATTAGAGAAGCTGGCTTTAAAACAATTAGAATTCCTATAACCTGGGGGCAGCATATGGATGCTAACAACAATGTAACCTCTTCATGGATGAAAAGAGTAAAAGAAGTTGTTAACTATGCAATAGATGATGGTTTTTATGTAATTATAAATGTACATCATGATGGAGAATGGTGTATTCCTGATAATGCCCATGTAAATTCAGTAACTCCAAAACTTAAAGCACTTTGGAAACAAATTGCTGCAGAATTTAAAGATTATGATGATCATTTAATATTTGAAACTCTTAATGAACCAAGATTAGAAGGAACAAATGTTGAATGGACAGGAGGTAATTCTGAATCTCGTAATGTTGTTAATAAATATAATGAAGCTGCTTTAAAAACTATAAGAAGCACTGGTGGTAACAATATGTCAAGAGCTGTTATGATGCCTACTTATGCTGCATCTACTTATCAAGATGCTATAAAAGATTTTAAAGTTCCTAATGATAAAAATGTAATTGCTTCAATTCACGCATACTCACCTTATTACTTTGCAATGGATATTAATAGCAACGTAAAAACTTGGGGAAGTTACTCTGATAAATCTTCTCTAAATTCTGAACTTGATGGTTACTTAAATGCCTTTAAAGCTAAAGGTGTTCCAGTTGTTATTGGTGAATGGGGAAGCATAAATAAGGCTAACCTTTCTTCAAGGGTTACACATGCTGAATACTACGTCAAAGCTTGTCAAGAAAGAGGAATTCCTTGTATATGGTGGGATAACAATTATACTAAAAATAATGAAGGAGAAACATTTGGTATCTTTAATAGAAGTTCTTTAAATTGGTATCACCCTGAAATTAAAGATGCTTTAATTAGAGGATATAAATCAGTTCATCCTGATTCTGAAAAACCTTCTAAACCAGCTGTTACTCCTGGAAATACTGCTAATCTAAAAGATGGATGGTATTTCATTAAAAATGTTAATGCTCAAAAATACTTAACAGTTGCAGACAACACTGGTAAAGCTGGTCAAAATGTTGAACTTAGAATTACTTCAGGTAATAAAGGTCAACAATGGTATTTGAAAAATATTGGTAACGGATATGTCACTTTAAAAAGTGCTTTAGGCAATTTCATGTTAGATATAGCAGGAGCTAAAAATGCAGATGGTACTAATATTCAAATTTACAACTCACATTCAGGTATTGCTCAACAATTTATGCTAAAGGCTACTTCTAATGACAAAGCATATGTTATAGCAACTAAATGCAGTAACTTAACAAAGGTTTTAGATGACTATAAATCTAAAAAAGATGATGGAACTAATGTATGCCAATGGACTTATGGTGGAAATGAAAATCAACAATGGATTTTTGAATCTATAAATAATTCAACACCTTCTACTCCATCAACTAATAAAGAATTAACTTTAAGTAAATCAATAAATAATTGGGGATCAGCATATCAA